>JACCYG010000218.1 GCA_013696595.1 Actinomycetota bacterium
GTCGTGGCCAGGAAGAGGTAGCCGACTTGATGGAAGTACGGGGGCCCGAGCTCCTCGAAGAAACCGATGCTGTCGCGCGCGAGCCGGACCTCGGCCGCGGTCGAGAACTGCTGGCGCACGCCTCCCATCGCCTTCGACGTCGCGCCTCCTGCGACCTCTCCGGCATCGACGAGCAGAACATCGCCCCCGCCCGCGAGCGCGAGGTGGTACGCGACGCTCGCGCCTATCGCGCCGGCCCCCGCGACGACAATCCGCGTCACGAAGTGCGTTGTTCGGGGGACGGCGCGGTGGAGGGGGTCTGGGGGAACCGGGAGGTTCCCTCAGGAGCAAGAAGGGGGTCCGTGGGGGAAACCTGGTTTCCCCCACGGGAGCGAGCCGGAGGCGAGCGACGCGCTGGCGCCGGCGAGGACGATTCGAGCCATTCAGCGACCACCCGGTCGACTTCGTCCCGCTCTTCGTCGGTGAGCAGTCGAAGCGGTGCGCGTACGTCTTCTCGCACGGGCACCCCTCGCTGCCCGAGCGCGCGCTTCGCCGACGGGATGAGGGGCGCCGCCTCGAGCGCGCTTCGGAGGCGACCGACCTCGGCGGTTGCTTCGAGCGTAGGCTCGCGCACGAGCGCAGCGACCGGCTCCGGAAAGGCGGCCGCGAGGCCCGATACGGCCCCGGCGGCACCGCGCGCGAGCCCCTCCGCAACGAGAGCCTCGGCCCCGATGAAGATGTCGAGCCCCTCGCCGAGGTATGGCTCGACGCGGTCAAAGGGAGAGTCCGAGACCTTCATCCCGGCAAGGTTCGGCGAGAGCTCGCGCACGCGCTGAACGACCGGGAGAGGAATCGCGTAGCCGCTTCGCGCTGCGAACTCGTAGAGGTAGAACGGCGTCGGTGCGCAGGCGTCGGCCGCATTGACGAAATGGGCGACGAGCGACGTGTCGTCGAAGGCGTAATACGGCGGAGCGACAACGGCCACCCCGTCGGCGCCGAGCTCGGCCGCGTTGGCGGCAAGCTCCACGGTCTCGCGTGTCGTTTGGGCCCCGCAATGAATGACCGTCGCGAGGCGGTGAGCAGCCGACCCGACGAAGAGCCGGGCCGCCTCCCGCCGCTCGGAGTTCGAGAGGAGAAGGCCTTCACCGGTCGTCCCGAGCGCAAACACACCGTCGACACCGCTCCCGGCGAGGAAGTCGACGTACGGCTGGATCGCCTCCTCGTCGAGTGCCTGCCCGTCGTCGCGGAGCGGCGTGACAGCAGCCGCGAGCGCTCCTCCGATCATCCTTCAACTCTAAGCTCCCGCTCATGAGCGCGCTTCGTCTCGTGAGCGACGGCCCGGTCTACCGTGTGACACTCGCGAGGCCGAAGCGCCGAAACGCGTTCGACGCAGCCTTGATCGGCGAGCTCACCGAGGCATTCGCGAACGTAGGCGACGCACGCGTGGTCGTGCTCGCCGGCGAAGGGCAGAGTTTTTGCGCGGGCGCTGACGTCGACTGGCAGCGCGCGTCCGTCGACCTCACGAAAGCGGAGAACATCGAGGACGCGGCCAGGCTCTACCGCATGCTCGCGGCGATCGATGAGTGTCCGGCGCCTGTCGTGGCGCGGGTGCAGGGATACGCGCTCGGCGGCGGATCAGGAATCGCGGCCTGTGCCGACGTCGTGGTTGCGGGCGGAGACGCGACGTTCGGTTTCTCGGAGGTCAAGCTCGGGATCATCCCGGCGGTGATCTCACCGTTCGTGGTCGCGCGGATCGGCTCGGCGGCGCGTCGCTACTTCCTCACGGGAGAGCGATTCGGAGCCGAGACAGCCCTGCGGATCGGGCTGGTGGACGAGGTGGCGCCCGACCCCGACGTGGCTGTCGAAGGGCTTCTCACCGAGATTCTCTCGGGCGGGCCGCATGCGGTCCGCGAGGCGAAGCGGCTCCTTCGGGACCGACCTCTCGCGGAGGACCTCCCCCAGATCGCCGCACGACTCCGTGCGAGCGACGAAGGGCAGGAGGGACTCCGCGCGTTCCTCGAGAAGCGCGTCCCCGCGTGGAGATCCGGAAGCTCCTCGTAGCGAACCGCGGCGAGATCGCCGCGCGAATCTTCGCCACCTGCCGGCGGCTCGCGGTCGAGACCGTGGCGGTCGTGGCGCCTGACGACGCAGGCGCGTTTCACACCCGGCGCGCCGACGACGTGCGCGCGATCGCGTCGTATCTCGACACGGCCGACGTCGTTCGCGCCGCGCGCGAAGCGGGCGCGGACGCCGTCCATCCCGGTTACGGCTTCCTCGCGGAGAACGCGCAGTTCGCGGAAATCTGCGAAGCGTGCAACATCAAATTTATAGGACCTTCCGCCAGCGTCATCAAGATGATGGGTGATAAAGTCGAAGCCCGGCGCGCGATGACAAAAGCC
>JACCYG010000223.1 GCA_013696595.1 Actinomycetota bacterium
GATATCGGCCTCCCGCAGCAGCGGAGCGACGTCGAGCCACGGGTAGCGTGGGCCGAAGGCCCGAATCGCATCGCGGACACGCGCCCCGAACGTGACGTCGCCGACGGCGGCGAGGATGAGCGGCCGGACGATCAGCGTGCCGATCGGGGTCCGTGCCTCCGCAGTCTCGAGCGCCAGGTGATAGCGACCGACGGCGGGGGCACGCACGAGAAGCCGGAAGCCGCCGGCGGGGCCGCTCGTCGTGACGGCGAGGCGACTTGTGCCGGCGTACAGGCTCACCCGCTCGCTTGGCCCCGCGACGCCGGCGACGACGAACCGCCCGCCGGGAGCCAGCCACGCGGGCAGAGTCGATTCGACAACCGGCGGGTCACCCGTGGCCGCCGCGGCGGGCGCCGCGACCGCGAGACCCACCGCAACGGTCGCGAAACCGAGTCGAAAACGCCTGCTCACCGGCCGACTATAAGGCGGAACCGGCGCCCCGCCTAGGCGTCGGAAAGGATTACGGGACCTCGACATTGCTAGGTTAGACCCATGCCGGTGCAGCGGGAAGAAGTGCTTCGCGCGCTCGAGGGCGTGATCGATCCGGAGCTCAAACGCTCGGTCATCGAGCTCGACATGGTCCGCCGCGCCGACGTCGTCGACGGGAGGGCCGACATCGAGATCGCGCTCACCGTGCCCGGCTGCCCCCTGCGGGCAAGCTTCGAGACCCAGGTCGAGGACGCGCTGCGACCCATCGAGGGGATCGACGAGGTAACGCTTTCGTTCACGGTCATGACGCCCGAAGAGAAGGCAGCGCTGACGACGAAGCTGCGCGGCGGCGTCTCCGAGCGCACGCCGGGGATCTCCGTCGACGCGGGGACGCGCGTCATCGCCGTCGCGAGCGGCAAGGGGGGCGTCGGGAAATCGTCGCTCTCCGCGAACCTTGCCGCCGCGCTTTCCGGTCTTGGGAACAGGACTGGGGTGCTGGACGCCGACGTCTACGGGTACTCGATTCCGCACATGCTCGGGATCAGGCAGCGCCCGATCGTCGTGGACAAGATGATCGTCCCTCCCGTCCGCGGCGACCTCAAGGTCATGTCGATCGGCTTCTTCCTCGACGAGAACTCGCCGGTGATGTGGCGCGGGCCAATGCTCCACCGCGCGCTCGAGCAGTTCCTCTCGGACGTCCACTGGGGCGAGCTCGACGTGCTCGTGGTCGACATGCCGCCGGGGACCGGCGACGTCGCGATCTCTCTCGGTCAGCTCCTGCCGCGCGCCGAAGCCGTCGTCGTCACCACTCCGCATCGTGCGGCGCAGCAGGTCGCCGTCCGCGCCGCGCAGATGGCGCGCAAGACGAACATGCGGCTGCTCGGCGTCGTCGAGAACATGGCCTACCTCGTCGGCTCGGGCGAGGAGCTCTTCGGCTCGGGCGGGGGCGAGGAGCTCGCCCGCGAGATCGAGGCGCCTCTCCTCGGTCGGATTCCGTTCGACCCACGGATCGGCGAGCTTGCCGACGAGGGTCAGACGATCGTCGAAGTCGAGCCCGAGAGCGAGGCAGCGGGGGCAATCGTCGAACTCGCGCACGCGCTCGTCGCGACCCGGCGCGAGCGCGGCGTCGGCATCGTCAAGCCGCTCCCTCTTCTCTCGGCGTAGGCGTCCGCGGCGTCCCTTCCTTCAGCCGGACGAACCCGGCGTGGAGGAAATCGCTGACGGCGTAGCTGCCGAAGATGGTGGTGAAAAAGCGCGTCTCGCGCGGAGCGACGACATGCGCGCCTGCGAGCCCTGAGCTGATCCAGAGGCCGATGCAGTACGGACACGTGACGAGCTCGCCGAGGACGCGCCCCATTCCGTGCGGCTTCGGCTGCTGCGCCTCGGGATCATCGGTCACGGGCGCGCGGACGAACGCAGTTACGTCCTCTTTCGTGATGAGACGGCTGAGCTTGTACGTCGAGAGCGCGATCAGAGCGAGATCCGTGAACCGCATCCGCTCGGGAACCGGTCACGGTTCGTGGCGAGGAAGAGGGCGAACATCGCCCAGAATGCGGCTGCGAGTGCCGCATACTCGGAAATCGGGCGCTCGTCGTCCACGGCGACGAGCGTAGCCTGCGTGGGCCTCCCGTAAACCGGCTAGCCGGTGCTGCCGGTCTCGTCGTGCGGCGCCCCGACCGGCTTGGATTCGGGCGAGCCGCGCTGGCGCAGGTAAATCGCGAGGACCGCCATCGTCCCGACGGCGAGAAACTCGGACTGCCAGTTCTGCAGCGTCTTCTCCCAGAAATCCGGCCGGGTCAGATACGTCCCGAAGGACACGATCGAATCCTTGTGCTCTTCCTGCTCGTTGTTGTACTCCGTCCAGCCGGTGACGGCCTGGGCGGCCCAGGAGCCGAAGAAGATCACGGCGAACGCGATCAGGAGCGAGTTCTCGTAGATTCGTGTGCGCACGCCGCCCACCCGGGCCCAGAGCGGTGAGCCTGGAGCGACGCTCCCCTCGACCTTCTGCGAGCGGTCGGACTCGAGCCCCGCCTGAT
>JACCYG010000227.1 GCA_013696595.1 Actinomycetota bacterium
GCGTCATTCGCGGCGACACTCCACATTTCGAGTACGTCGCGTCGGAAGCGGCGAGCGGGCTCCAACTCGCGGCGCTCGAGACGGGCATTCCGGTCTCATTCGGGGTTCTCACGTGCGACAACCGGCGGCAGGCCGAAGCGCGCACCGGCGGACGCCACGGCAACAAGGGCGCCGAGGCGGCGCGCTCCGCGCTCGAGATGGCCGACGTCTTCGCGCGGCTGCGCGCGGACGCTGTGGCGGCGGACCGGCGTTAGCGTGAGTCGCGGGCGGGTCAAACCCGCCCCTACAGCAGCGGCGGCACGAACCGGAGCGCGCGATTAGGGCGGGTATAATCGCCCGCTCATGTCGAAGGTTTGCGCAGTCTGCGGGAAAGCCCCCTCATTCGGGCATAACCGAAGCCACTCGATGGTTGCTACGAAGCGACGCTTCAACCCGAACCTCCAGCGCGTGCGCATCCTCGTGAACGGCGGCGCGCGCCGGAGCTACGTCTGCGCACGATGCCTGAAGGCCGGGAAGGTCCAGAAGGCCCTCTAGGGGCCGCGCGCGACATCGTCCGCGCCGCGCTCGCCTCGCTCGAGGCAAACCGCGAGCGGATCGACAACCTGAACGTCTATCCGGTCCCGGACGGGGACACGGGGACGAACATGACGCTGACGGTGCGGGCGGTCCGCGAGGCGCTCGACTCGGCGAACGCGCCGACGCCTGCGCAGGTCGCGAGCGTCGTGACGCGCGCGTGCTTGATGGGCGCCCGCGGGAACTCGGGGGTCATCCTCTCGCAGATCGTCCGCGGGGCTCTCGAAGCGCTCGCGGACAAGTCGGTGGTCCATGTGCCCTCGCTCGCGGCTGCCCTTCGCCGGGCGAGTGACGCCGGCTACGAATCCGTTCGTGAGCCGGAGGAAGGGACGATCCTGACCGTCGCCCGCGCGCTCGCAGAGCGCGCCGAAGAGCTCGCGCCGAATCTCTCCCTGGGTGATGGGCTTGCTGAGGTCGTTCGGGCCGGAGAGGCCGCGCTGGCGCGAACGCAGGAGCAGCTTCCGATGCTTCGCGAAGCAGGTGTCGTGGACGCCGGAGCGGCCGGGCTCCTGGAGCTCGTACGCGGGATCGGCGCCTACGTTCGCGGCGAGCCGCTTCCCGAGGCGCCCGCCGAGGCGGAACGGCTCCCGCTCGAGGCCATCCACCGCGAGCTCTCGCGCTTCCGCTACTGCACGAGCTTCTTCGTCGAGGGCGAAGACGCGGATCCCGAGGAGCTCGAGCGTGAGTTCGGTCAGTTCGGCGATTCGCTCCTCGTCGTCGGCTCACGCGGCGCGGTGAAGGTCCATTTCCATACCGACGAGCCGGGGCGCGCGCTTTCGCTCGCGACGGCGGTCGGTGTCGTGGAGGAAGTCGACATCAAGAACATGCATGCGCAGACGGCAGAGCGGACCGAGCGGCTTCTCGCGGCTACGACCAGCACAGTCTGCGATGTCGTCGCGGTTTGCGCGGGCGCCGGCAACGCACGGCTCTTCGAGAGCCTCGGCGTGGCGCGAATCGTCGCCGGCGGCCAGTCGATGAACCCTCCTACCGCCGACATCGTCGCCGCGATCGAGGCAGCGCCGGCCGAGGACGTCATCGTCCTTCCGAACAACAAGAACGTCGTCCTTGCGGCGGAGCAAGCGATCACTGCGACGCAGAAGCGCGGCGTTCTCGTGCCGACAGTCTCGATCCAGGCCGGCCTGAGCGCGATGGTCGCCTTCGACCCGGCGCGGACGGCCGAAGAGAACGCTTCTGAGATGGGCAGTGCGGCCGCCGCTGTCCGGACAGGTGCCGTCACCCGCGCCTCGCGCACGACCGTCCTTGGCGGCCTCGAGATCGAAGAAGGCCAGTTTCTAGGCCTCGTCGACGGCGATCCGGTGACGAGCGGGCCGGTTCTCGACGTGGTCGCACGCGAGGTCGTGGAGCGCCTTCTCGTGGACAACTCGGACGTCCTGACCATCCTCCTCGGGGAGGCGACCGACGACGTGAATCGCCTTCGAGAGGAGATCGAGACGGCGCATCCCGAGCTCGAGCTCGACGTGCAGGAGGGCGGCCAGCCGCACTATCCATTGCTCTTTTCGGTCGAGTAACGCCGACACGCGTACGGGCTTTTCCACTTCTGCAATTTGGCCGATACTGTCGAGTGTGGTCAACGCCCCGACGATCGACGTCCTCCTGATCGAGGACAACGATGTTTTCCGCGAAGCGCTCGAGCTCATGCTCGCCGTGATGCCCGATATCCGGGTCGTCGGGTCGGTCGGGGACGGACGAGCCGCGGTCGACCTATGCGAGGAGACGAGGCCCGATGTCGTCCTGATGGACTACCGCCTGCCGGGGCTCGACGGCGTCGAGGCGACGGCTGCGATCGGCTCCCTAGGATCCGACGCAGCCGTCGTGGTCCTGACGGCCTCGGTCGAGAACGGAGAGCTCGGCGCCCTGTACGAAGCCGGGGCAGTCGCCTGCCTGACGAAAGACAGCGACGTGAACGAGATCGTGGGGGCAATCCGCGAAGCGGCTGGGCGGAGTGCGCCTCTCGTCTGAGAACACCGCCGTCGTGCTCGACTCGACGGCTGACCTGCCGGATCCGCAGGGTCGTAACCCGAACTGGCGGATGGTCCCGCTCTACGTCCAGTTCGGGACGGAGACGTTCCGCGACTACGTCGACCTGAGC
>JACCYG010000228.1 GCA_013696595.1 Actinomycetota bacterium
GACGATAGCGGCGGGTCGGCTACCGGATGAAGAGGAAGGCGTCCAGGTCGACGCGCGGGTGATCCGCGGTCCCGGCGACCGAGACGAAGAGCCGGTGCGGCCCGGCGTCGGCCAGCTTCTGGAGAAGACGATCCGGCGCGCCTGTCCGACCGATGAATACAGGTTCGGGATGCCGGTCTGGCCCGGTGTGTAGCACGATTCGTGCTACAGTACGCGTATGGCCCGCTCATTGCACGTCCGGCTCGACGAGGGCTCGCAGGCGGCCCTCGACGTTCTTCGCGCCGAGGGCCTGACCGACTCCGAGGTCGTCCGCACCGCGCTCCGTGAGGCCGCGGCTCGCCGCCGCGCCCGCTCCGCGATTCGCCACGAGGTGCGCCGCTTGGCGGCCGACGAGCGCGATCGCGAAGAGATGCGGCTCATCCGCGAGCAGCTCGCGGAACTCGCGCCGCCGCCCTCCGACTGAATGGTCCGCGGCGAGGTCTTCCGTCTCCCGGCGCCGCGGGGCGCGCGCGGCCGCGAGCAGCGTGGCGCTCGCTTCGCGGTGATCGTCCAGGCTGACGAGTTCCTCGATCTCAGCACTGTCCTGGTCTCGCCCACGTCGACGAGCGCCCGGCCGGCGAGCTTTCGCCCAACGATCACGCTCGAGGGTCGGGAAACGCGCGTCCTCGTCGAGCAAACGACGGTCGTCGACCCTCAGCGGCTGGGTCGCTCCGCCGGCCGCCTCGGCGCGAGCGAGCTCCGCTCGATCGACGAAGCCCTGACGCTCGTCCTCGGTCTCTGAGGCTCTCCAGCCGCGCTGTTGACACCGACGTACCGAATGGTTGAGCCAATCAGCCAACCGTGCACGTCAGAGAGGCGCATACGGGATTCGAACCCGTGTTACCGCCGTGAGAGGGCGGCGTCCTAGGCCCCTAGACGAATGCGCCGGAGCGGCGCATAGCGTAGCGAATCGGTCTCGGCCCGAGACCGTTTCGCGGGCGCACGGACCGGGGAGCAGAATCGCGCTCTGGACGTCACGCGGGAGAGACCTTGATCGGAAGGCGAAGACTCATCGTCCTCGGCGGCATCCTCGCTCTCGAAGAAGAGTGCGACCTGGGCGGCGCCCGTGTAGCGAAGTACGCCGGCGACGACCGTGACGTTGCGCTGGCCGCGCTAGCGGGTCTCGCCTGGACGATCTCCTTCTCGACCGAGGCGCTCGGCGAGCGGATCGGGCCGGCGGCGACCGGCGTCCTTCAGGCGACGCTCGGGAACATCCCCGAGATCTCGGTCGTCCTCTTCGCGCTCCACGCGAACGAGGTGGTCGTTGCGAAGACGTCGCTCCTGGGCGCTCTCTTCTCGAATGCGCTCCTCGTGCTCGGACTCGCGATCGTCGCCGGCTCCCGGAAGGCCCGCGGCCGTCGGTGCGGTGCTGCTCCTCTCGGTGTACCTCGTCTGGCTCTGGTCGTACCTGCGCGCGGGCGCGGAGTCGCACACGGGAGGTCCTGCCGCGTCGACTGCGCTTTCGACCCGAGCCGCGGTGGGCCTCATCTTCGCGGCGGGCCTCGCCGCGACGTTCGTCTCCGAGTGGCTCGTCCACGCGATCGCGCCGGCGGTAGACGCTCTCGGGATCTCGCGAGCGTTCACGGGGCTCGTGATCGTCGCGATCGCCGGAAACGCGGTCGAGAACACGGTGGCCATCACGTCCGCGTGGAAGGGTCAGAACGATCTCGCGATCGCCGTCGTCAAGAACGCGGTTTCGCAGACGGCGGTAGTCGTGTTCCCGCTGCTCGTGCTCCTCTCGCTCTTCTTCGCCGAGCCCGTCACATTCGTCCTGGCCCCGATTTACATCGGCGCGTTGCTGCTCACGGCGCTCGCGCTCTGGCAGATCACGGGCGACGGGAAGGCGGCAGCCTTCGAGGGCTGGGCGCTGATCGCGTTGTTCGGGATCTTGGCCGCGATCACGTTCTTCGAATAGGAAGCACGAGGCCCGGACACCGGGCCTTTTCTCGAAGGCTGCGGGGCAAGGATTCGAACCTTGACTACCTGATCCAGAGTCAGGCGTCCTACCATTAGACGACCCCGCAACAGGGCGCCGTCAGTGTAGCGAGCGAGGGTTTTCGCTACGC
>JACCYG010000109.1 GCA_013696595.1 Actinomycetota bacterium
GCGGACAACTATTCCGATCGAAGTCCTGCGAAGCGCATCGTTCCCATCGAAAAGCGCCCTGAGCGGGGGAAAGTGGAGGCGGCGGGAATCGAACCCGCGTCCGCGGACGCACCGGTAAGAGCGTCTACAAGTTTGTCCTGCGATTTCGTTTCGCCCGCCGGCCGGATCGCAGGCGGCCTACCGCCGGGCTAGCCATCCTTCAGAGTCCCGCTTCGGGCGATTGGCTCTCCCTCCGCGGCAAGCCCGTTGGTTGACGCCGGATTCCGATCCACGGGCCGAGACCGGAGCGACGCGTCACCTAACCGAAGCTAGGCAGCGAGTGCGAGTTCGTTATCCGCACTTACGTTGTTTCCCGGTTGTTTTACGAGGCCGACCGGGGACCTCGACTTGCAGCTCTTCCGGAGAACCGACCACGTCGAAACCAGGTCGCCCCCGTATGTCTGTCACATTCTAGCGGAGATGCGGCCGTTTTACGGGCTCCGGTCCGGCCGGGGCGGTACCGTCGGCTCGATGGCGATCACGGTCCTCGTCGACGCGCGCAACGTCCTCCGCTCCAAGTGGCCCAACATCCCCGAGCGCGAGCTCGTCGAGCTCTGCTGCGCGTGGGCCGCCGATGCGGGGCATCGCGCGGTCATCGTCTTCGACGGGAAGGCGCCGGGCGGGCTCCTGGGCGAGCACGACGCCGCGCCGGGATGCGTGGTCGTCGGCACTGGAAGGGAAAGCGCCGACGACTGGCTCGCACGCGAGGCGGTCGGCTACGAGCCGTTCTGGCTCGTTACGTCCGACCACGAGCTCCGCGCACGGGCCGGGGCGCGCGCGCAGAACGTCCTGGGCGGCGGCAGCTTCGCGCGCACTCTTGCTCCGTAGCGAGCATCAAGTTTCGCTCGTCACATGCAGACAGGGAGAGACGGAGCGTCCCCCGTGCGCCTGCTCGCCTTCCTCATCGCGTTCGTCGCGTTCCAGGTCTACTGGTTCCAGCGCGAGACACCGACCGAGCCACACCTCGCCGCGATCGCGGGCTCGATCGCCGGCCATGTGGACGTGTATTGCCCGAGCATCTGGAAGCGCCTCATCGAGGTCTCGAGCGCACAGGGAACGGCGCACTACGACCCGGATGACCGTCCGCGATCCTTGAGCGCCCGCTCGATCTGCCGCTTAGCGTCCCGGTCGGCGAGATCCCGGCGCTTGTCCCGGGCTTCCTTCCCGCGCGCAACCGCCAGCTCGACCTTCACGCGTCCGTTCTTGAAGTAGAGCCGCGTGGGTACAAGCGTGAGGCCTCGCTCCTGCACTTTGCCGAGGAGCGAGTCGATCTCGCGGCGGTGGAGCAGAAGCTTGCGGTCTCGATCGGGATCGTGGTTGGCGAGATTTCCCTGCGCGTACTCGGAGATGTGCGCGCCGACGAGATACAGCTCTCCCCCGCGCACGTCCGCATACGCGCGCTGAAGCGTCACCTGTCCTTCCCTGAGTGACTTCACCTCGGTACCGGTCAGCTCGATACCCGCCTCGAGCCTCTCAAGCAGGTGGTACTCGTGCCGCGCGCGGCGGTTCTCCGCGATCGGCTTCGTTCCGGACGGCCTCGCCACGAAGCCGATTGTATGGAGGGTCTTTCCTGCGCCGGCCAAGAGTGTTCGTCCGCCGGTAAGCAGAGCAGGAGCATGTTGACCTCGTCGACCCGGCAGGAAAGCGCCACCGAGACCGGGTCGTGCGGGCTCGAGCCGGTCGCTCCCCGTCCCCTGGTAGTTCGGATCATCGAAGTGGTCGGCGGACGGAGGGCGAATCGCCGACAGCTTCGCTAGTGCGGCGCCCAGGTCTCGCGCGGATTCGCCAGCGGCGTCAGGGTCTGTTCCACCTGCTCGCGAAGCGGCTCGAAGTTCGGTGGAAGCGAGAGGCGCTCGCCCAGGTGCTCGAGCGGCTCATCCGTCGCGAACCCGGGGCCCAGGGTCGCGATCTCGAAGAGCACCCCGCTCGGCTCGCGGAAATAGATCGAGCGGAAGTAGAAACGGTCGATCACGGGAGTCGGATTCGCCCCCGTTTGTGCGACGCGTTCGCGCCAGGCCTCGTGATCGTCGATCGCCGACGCCCAGGCGACATGGTGGACCGTTCCGGCGCCCCCGACGCCGCGTTCCGGCGGCGCCGGGTCATAACCGTAGAAGGAGCCGCGCCGGTCGCCCCTCGCCTCCCATTCCGCGGGCGGGTCGATCGCAGTGAAGCCGAGCGCGTTGTCCAGGAACATCCGGCTCGCATCGGGCGCGAGACTGTAGGCCCTGACGCCGTCGAAGCCCTGCAGCGCAAGCTCGCCCGGGATGTCCGGGTGGTCTGCGACAAGCGGCTCGTCGTCCGTCTCGGCGACGGCGAGCTCGAGCGCGAGGCCCTCGGGGTCCGAGAAGCGAAGCCGCCCGTCGGCGCTGTCGGCTGCCACGTCCTCGTCCGCGAGCCGCCCGGCCCAGAAATCCAGCGCGTCGTCCGACGAGACGCGCCACGCGATCCTGTGGACCATGCCCGCCCCCGCTCGGCCGGGTCGCGCCCCGGGATACTCGAAGAACGTCAGGTCGGCGCCCGCGCTGCCCTTCTCGTCGGCGTAGAACAGGTGATACACGGTCGGGTCGTCCTGGTTCACCGTCTTCTTGACGAGCCGCAGCCCGAGGACGCGCACGTAGAAGTCGAGATTCCCGGGCGCGTCGCCCGTGATGCAGGTGACGTGGTGGATCCCTTCGAGCTTCATCGCGGTCTCGATTCTACGAAATGGGTGGATCGCCGAGCGCCAGCTCGACCTTCCCTTCGACCTTGTCGATCTTCTCGACTCGGACGGCGATCGGGTCGCCGAGCCTGTAGGTCGTTCCCGTCCGCCGCCCGACCATCGCCGTGCCGAGGACGTTCAGCTCGAAATACTCACCGGGGAGCTTCCGCGCCGGGACATATCCCTCGAAGATGCGCTCGAAGCGCACGAAGATTCCCGAGCCGATCGCGCCCACGATCTCCCCCTCGAAGGACGCGTCCCAGCCTTCGTCGAAGAGCCTCCGCTCGAGAAACCACACGAGACAGAGCGCGTCGGCTCGGTACTCGACCTGCGCCGCGTCGCGCTCGCGCAGGGACGTCCAGTCCGCGAGCTCGTCGAGGTTCTCGGGAAGCGGCGCCTCGCCCACACCGAGCTCGTTCAGGAGCGCCCGGTGGCAGACGAGGTCCGGATAGCGGCGGATCGGCGACGTGAAGTGGCAATAGGCGCGGCTCGCGAGCCCCGAATGCCCGAGGTTTCGCGGGTCGTACCGGGCCTGTTTCAGCGCTCGAAGGATGAGCGTCGGGAACGCCTCCTCGCCGCGTCCGAGCTGCCCCGCATGTTGCGCGACCCGTGAGCTGATCTCGGCCGCTAGGCGAGCCCCATCTGGGGCTGTCAGGTGGTCAGGCACGGGTGGCGTCGGGACTTCGAGATCGGCGAGCTTGGCGACCAGGAGCTCGATCGCCTGCGGGTCCGGGCGCTCGTGGATGCGGAAGAGCGCTTCGCGGTTTCGCCCGGCGAGAAGTCCCGCGACCAGCTCGTTCGCGAAGATCATGAGCTCCTCGACCAGCATGTGAGCATGCGGCTCGGCCTCGGTCCAAGCGCGCTCGACCCCTCCTTCACCGTCGAAGGCGAACGTGGTCTCGCCGGTCTCGATTCGGAGGGCGCCCCGGCCGTACCGCCGGCGGCGTAACTCGGTCGTGAGGCGCTCGGCCAGCCGGAGGGCCTCGGTCACTTCGTCGCTCGCCCGCTCGTGGCCGGCGAGGATCGCCTCGGCGTGGCCGTATGTCAGCCGCTCGCGGCTGCGGATCAAGCTTCGGTAGAACGAGGGCGCGCCGGGCTCGAGGTTCCCGTCGAAGGGAATCTCCACGGTGACGCAGCGGCGGTCCCGGTGCGGGCGGAGGCTGCAGAGATCGGTGGAGAGGCTCTCGGGAAGCATCGGCTCGACCATTCCGGGGACGTAGGTCGAGAAGGCACGCTCCGCCGCGTCGCGGTCGAGCGGCGAACCGGCCGGCACGTAAGCCGAGACGTCGGCGATGTGAACCCAAGCCCTGATCCCGTCGTCCTCGGGACGGAGCGAGAGCGCGTCGTCGAAGTCCTTCGCCTCGTCGGGATCGATCGTGAACGCGAGCAGCTCCCGGAGGTCGACTCGATCGGTCTCCGGGCCTGCCGGCTCAGGCGGGAGCGGCGGAGCCGGCCGGCGCACGCCCTCGTGCCAGAGGAGCCCCTCGAGGACGGCTTCGATCGCACTCGGACGCCCGAGTACGCGCTCGATCCGCGCGCGCCCACGGCCGAGCCGGAGGACGACGAGGTCCCCGACGGACGCGTCTCCAGCTCCTTTCCTGTCGACGGCGACGGGAACGCCCCCCTCGAAGTACGGCTCGCCGACCAGGAGCTTCCCGCGGCGGGCGAGCTCACAGACGGCTAGCTCCATGCGTCTCCACCCCAGGCGGGCGGGCCAAGGACCGCCCCTGCACGAGCGGTGAACGACGCGAGTCCTGTCGCCAAACTAGGAGCGGATCTGCTTGAGGAGCAGGCTCTGCGCTGCCAGGAGCGCGTCGTCGGCCGGCGTGCGACGGTTGTCGATGGAGCGGACGTCGGGCGCGAGGCCGCGGCCTGTCAGATTCCGGCCCGAAGGTGTGAGGAAGACGGCGGTTGTCAGCTTGAGTGCGGCCCCGTTCGAGAGCGGGCGAACCGACTGGACGAACGCTTTCCCGTACGTGGGCTCCCCCACGACGACGGCGCGATCGTGGTCTCCTAGAGCGGCCGCGACGATCTCGGCCGCACTCGCGCTGTCGCGATCGACGAGGACGACGAGGGGAATCCTGGGCAGTTGAGCCTTTCCGGTCACGTCGTACACGTGGCGACCGTGACGGCGGCCCTCCGTGACGCAGACGACGCCCTTGTCGACGAACAGGGACACGGAGCGAACCGCCTGCGCGAGCAGCCCGCCGGAGTTGTCGCGTAGGTCGAGCAGGATCCCGTCTGCGCCCGCCTTGACCAGCGCCTTCGCGCGCTGCTCGAGCCGTTCACCCGCGTTTGCCCTGAACGAGAGGAGGCGCACGTAGGCGATTTCCACGCGGCCCGCGTCGATCGTACGAGCACGCAAGGGCGGAAGCTCGATCTCCCGACGCTTCACGGCGAAGCTGAGCGTCCCTTCGCGCGGCCGTCTCACCATGAGGCGGACGACGGTCCCCGCTTTCCCCTTGATGAGCTCGAGCGAGCGCTGGAACGGCAGCGCCCGCACTCGTCGGCCGTCGATCGACACGATGAGGTCTCCCGGCCGGATCCCCGCCTGTCGCGCCGGTCCCTGCAGCGCGGCCTTGACCACGAGGCCGCCTCGCGCCCGGCCGACCGTAAGTCCGACCCCCGAGTAGCTCCTGGCCGTTCGCGCCTTCAGGAGGTCGTACTCCTCGGGCGTCAGATAATCGGTGTAGGGATCGTCAAGGCTCGCGAGGATCCGGTCGATCGTCGGCTGCTTGAGCGCGGTGGCGGGCACCGGTCGATAGAAGCTTTCGGCGAGCTGACGGCGGACCTCGTCGACGACCTCCGGCGCCCGGTCGCGCGAGCCGGGGGGAAGGCTCGCCGGCCCGTCGTCGCGCGCGAGCGTGAGCAGAAGGCCGAGCGCAAAGGCCCCGGCAAGCAGAAGGAGGACCCCGGCGATTCCAGCCGCGCGTCTCATGGGCCGCGTCGGCAGTATAGGCCCCTCTCGGAAGTCGCTCAGACCTTGAGGAAGCGCCGGAGCGTGATACCGGAACCGAACGCCCCGACAAGGAGGCTCGTCACGACCAGGATGAGCGCCATGAGCGGGAAGCTGATCGCGTTGACCCCGTCACCGGGCTCGTCGATGCGCCCGAGAATGGACGGCAAGGCGAACTCCTTCGCCATGAGCAGGAGGATCACGGCCACGACCGAGCCGACGAGGCCGCAAATGATTCCCTCGAGCATGAAGGGACCGCGGACGAACCAGTTCGTCGCGCCGACCAGCTTCATCACCTCGACCTCGCGCCGGCGCGAGAAGATCGAGAGCCGGATCGTGTTGGCGATCAACAGCGTCGAGGCCGCCAGGAGGATGAGGCTGCCGACGAGGAAGATGCCGCCGATGATCTTCGCCACCTGCAGGATCCGGTCGGTCGTCTTCTTGCCGTAGTTCACCTTCTCGACGCCCGGCGGTGGCGGCTCGAGCGAGTTCGCGACCACCTCCACTTCCTCCGCGCGCTTCGGCGTCACCTCGTAGGACGGCGGGAGCGGGTTCGACGTGAGGTTCTTCACGAGCTCCGGGTGCTTCTCGCGCATGCGCCGGAGGGCGTCTTCTTTGGAGACGAAGACGACCTTCGCCACGTCCGTGCGCGCGACGAGCTTCGCACGCACGGCTTCGATCTGGGGGTTCGTCGCGCCCTGGTCGAAGAAGACGCGGACGACGACGTCCTTCTTCACCTCGTCCGTCCAGGAGAGCACCCACGTGCCGAGCGCGATGAAGAGCCCGAGCAGGAACATCCCGATCAGGACGGTCATCGTGGCCGCGATCGTGGTCGAAAGGTTCGCGGTGACGGAGCGGAAGGCCTCGCCGACGAAGAGCCGGGTCCGCACGGTCTAGCCGTAGCCTCCGCGCCGCTCGTCGCGCATGACGCTTCCGTCCTCGAGCGCGATCACGCGGCGGCGCATCTTGTCGACCATCTCGCGGTCGTGCGTGGCCATGACGACGGTGGTGCCGGTGCGGTTGATGCGGTAGAGGAGCTGCATGATCCCGACGGACGTATCGGGATCGAGATTCCCGGTCGGCTCGTCGCAGATGAGGAGCGGCGGGTGGTTGACGAAGGCCCGGGCGATCGAAACGCGCTGCTGCTCGCCGCCGGAGAGCTCGTCGGGCAGCGACGTCATCTTGTGCGAGAGACCCACGAGCCCGAGGACCTCCGGAACCTTGGAGCGGATCGCGCGGCGCGACTCACCTTGGACCTTGAGCGCGTACGCGACGTTCTCGTACGCGGTTCGGTTCGGGAGGAGCTTGAAGTCCTGGAACACGCAGCCGATGTTCCGCCGCAGCTTCGGGACCTTCGAGCGCTTGAGGCGCTGAAGCTCTCGGCCGCCGACGATGATCCGTCCGTCGGTCGGCTCGAGCTCCTTCAGGAGCAGGCGGATCATGGTGGACTTCCCGGAGCCCGAGGGCCCGACGAGGAAGACGAACTCGCCTTTCTCGATCACGAGCGAGATTTCGCAGAGAGCCACGACGTCTGGGTCATAGACCTTCGTCACGCCGTCGAAGACGATCATCGGCGCGCCCTCGGCGCGTTGCTCGGCCCGCCCATCGGCGTCCTGGGGCGCGGGTGCTACTGGTATTTCGACGCTTGTCTCTGTCACCGGATAAGAGGGCCGGCCGTACCGGCCACGCCGGTCAGGATGCATCCGAACTCGGGAATTCTAACGGACGAGGCGGTTTCCTTCGAATTCGACTTGCCGCGAGGCCCGTCCTTCGCCGCGGCGGAGGCACCCCGTGGGCTCAAGACGACGCGTCCGGATCCGGAGCGCACCCCACCCTGGGTGGGGACCGGGCCACCCTCCACCCGCTTTCAGCTTATCTCGAAAGAGCGCAGGTAGGGCACAGGCTTCGTCACTTTTTTCGTGGATTTGCGCCAATTCTCCGCACGCGGAGGGCCCGGCGCGCGACCGGCCCGTGCGCGCCTAGGTGTTCGTCCCAGAGAGGTTGTTGACGCGCTGAAGCGGCGTCTGCCCGCCGAGGGCACGGTGTGGTCGTCGCCGATTGGAGGACTCGAGGTAAGACGCGAGCGCGGCCTGGCGCTCGTCCTCGTGCGCGTATGAACGTACGTAGGCCCATTCGCCGAGCAGCGTGCGCAGGAAGCGCTCGACCTCGCCGTTCGTCTGCGGCCGGTAGGGGCGCGTCCTCTTCGCGCGGATCCCGCGACGCTCGCAGGCCTCCGCCCAGCGGCGGCGGAAGCAGCTGCCGTTGTCGGTGAGGATGCGCTCGACCGCGATCCCGTGCGCGGCGTAGAAGGACGCGAGTGCGCGCAGGAAGGCGCGGGCGGAGGCGGCCGTCTCGTCGGGATAGAGGCGAGCGAAGCCGAGTCGGGAGGCGTCGTCGACGGCGGCAAAGAGGACGCCGTAGCCTTCGGCCCGACGCGGCTGCCGCGAGCGGTCGCCGTGGACG
>JACCYG010000262.1 GCA_013696595.1 Actinomycetota bacterium
GCGCGAGGTCGGCGATCCGGCGGACATCCGTGACCGTGCCTACTGCATTCGAGGCCCAGGGAAAGGCGACGACGCACGTGCGATCGGAGAGTTGGCGCTCGAGGTCGTCGAGGTCGAGCCGGCAGCCGTCGTCGGTGTCCACGAACCGAACGACCAGTTCCCGATCGCGGGCGAGCTCGAGCCACGGCGAGACGTTTGCGTCGTGGTCGAGACGCGTGACGATGATCTCGTCGCCGGGGCGGAGCTCGCGCCCCACCGTTCGGGAAAGCATGAAGTTGAGCGTCGTCATGTTCGGGCCGAAGCCGACCTCGTCCGGCGCACAGCCGAGGAAGCGGGCCGCAGCCGCGCGCGCGGCGACGAGCACGGCATCGCTCGCCCGGCTCGTCGCGAAAGGCCCGCCGAGGTTCGCATTCGCTTCGCGCAGGTACGAGCCCATCGCCTCGATCACCGAATCGGGCACCTGCGTCCCGCCGGGGCCGTCGAAGAACGCGGTCGGCCGGTCGAGCGCGGAGAACCGCGCGCGGACGGCGGCGACATCGAGCGCGATCGTGCTCACTCAGCGAAGGCTACGGCTTCGCCAGCCTTCGAGGAGGGTGGCCTCCCTCGCGCGCGTCAGCCCGGCGGGCGCCATCTCGACACCGATGTCCTTCGCCCGCGGTTGACCGTCGGACTCGGCCCACGCCTGGGTGTCGCGAATCGTCTCGGCAAGCGGACGGAACCGAAGTCCGGTCGCGAGCGCCCGGGAGACGTCGATGGCGAGAAAGCCGGCGAGCTCGGGATTGGCCGAGGGCGCCAGCCACAGGGGGAGGTCCTGGAACGCCTCGACGCCCTGGTCGAGCAAGAATTGCTCGTCGACCCAGACGAGCCGAGTACCGCTGCCTGTCGCGGCGAGGACGCTTTCGAGGAACCCCTCCATCGTGAGCGGGCGCTCCGGGCCGCTTGCGTTGAACACGCCGGCCTTCCGTTGCTCGGCCATGTCGAGGACCCAGCCGGCGAGATCCCGCGCGTCGACGAACTGGACCGGTTGCTCCCGGGGCTCCGGCGCGAGGACGTCGCCGCCCGCGGCGATGCGGGTGACCCAGTACGTGAACCGGTTGGTCGGGTCGTGTGGGCCCACGATCAGGCCCGCGCGCACGCTCAGGACGCGGCCGGGCATCGCTTGTTCGGCCGCCTGCTCCGAGAGTGCCTTGAAGCCGCCGTAGGCCTCCGGCGACGTGAGTTCTTCCGGCGCGTCCGGCGGCACTTCGTGCACCCGTCCCGCCTCGTTCATGCCGGGTGCGCTGACGTCTGCGTAGACGGAGGCGCTCGAGACGAACGTGTAGTGCTCGACTCGCTCCGCGAGAAGCTCCGCGGAGGCGCGGACGATGTGCGGGAAATAGCCGGACGGATCCACGACCGCGTCCCAGGTTCTTCCCTCCAACGCCCCCAGGTCCCCGTCGCGGTCACCCCAAAGCTTCTCGACGGCCGGAAAGAGCTCAGCCGCGTGTCGGCCTCGATTGAAAAGAGTTACGTCGTGCCCGCGAGCGACCGCCGCCTCGACGAGGTGACGGCCGACGAATACGGTTCCGCCCAGGATGAGGAGACGCATATCACTATGATATCGAGATAGCAATGGGTCGAAAGCGGAGAGTCGGCTTTGCAGACGGCGACGCGGCGGAAAACGCGCCGACGCCGCTCTTCGTCCGCATTCCGAAGACCGAGGCCGACAAGCTCGACCGGGCGGCCTTCCAGCTCAAGCGGTCGAAGCAGGCGATCGTCGCGTCCCTGATCGCCCGCTACGTCGACCCGGCGACATGGCCGGCCTCCCACGAGGCAGAGACCGAGGAGATCACGGTCGGGCGCCACACCTTCCGCTCCTCGCCGCTCGACGTGCTCACGCCGGTCGCGCTCGCCGACCTGCTTCAGATCGACGAGGAGTTGGTCGTCAGCCTCGCGGAGCGCGGCGAAATCCCGGGACGCAAGATCGGCGGCGAGTTGCGTTTCTCGCGGCAGGCCGTCCTCGACTGGCTCGGGGCGACGGACTGAGCGCGGTCCCCGACATCCTCGCGCCCGGCCTCGACATCGTGTTCTGCGGAATCAATCCGGGTTTCCGCTCGGCGGCGGCCGGCTGCCATTTCGCGAACCCGCGGAACGATTTCTGGAGCATGCTTGCCGACTCGGGCCTCGCCCCGCGGCGGCTCAACCCAGGCGAGCAATGGACGATGCTCGAGCTCGGCTACGGGCTCACGAACGCTGCCCCCCGGACCACGCGCGGAAGCGGAGATCTCCGGCGCGCCGACTTCGCAGGAGCCGCGGCGCGGCTCGAGGGAATCGCCGAGGAGCTTCGCCCACAGGTGATCGCCTTCGTCGGAAAGGCCGCGTACCAGGGAGCGTTCACCGAGCGCCCGGCGCTCGGGCTCCAGGAGCGCCGCCTCGGTGACACATGTCTCTTTGTCGTCCCTTCGACGTCGCCCGCGAACGCGGCCGTCCCCTACGAGGAGCGGTTGCGCTGGTTCCGTGCCCTGCGCGAGCTCAAGGCGTCACTACCTCGCCGTTCACGCGCCACTCGTACTCCGGTTTCACGGTGAGAGACGCGCTGATAAAGCAATCACGCTCGGCGAGCGCGGTAAGGCCCGCCACGTCGTCGGGCGTGGGCTCGACCGACACGTCGACGCCGCACAGAATCTCCACGAACGCGTAGCGCCCATCCGTGTCGCGCCGCGTCACCGAGC
>JACCYG010000116.1 GCA_013696595.1 Actinomycetota bacterium
CAGCAGGCGCGAGCGCTCGGTCGCGGGGGTCTTGCCCCAGGGGCCGTCGACTGCGGCACGCGCCGCAGCAACGGCGCTGTCCACATCGGCCTCTCCGGCCATGGCCGCCCGAGCCAGGGGCGAGCCCGTCGCCGGCTCGAGGAGCTCGCGCACCTCGCCGGAGGCGGGCTCCACGAGCTCCCCGTTGATGAAGAGTCCGTACTCGCGCTCGGTCGCTACCGTCATCTCAGCCTCCGTTTCGCTCGAAGAGTGCAGCCTGTCCCTGCCCCACGCCGACGCATAGCGTCGCGAGGCCGTACCGGCCCCCGCGCCGGCGCAGCTCGTGCAGCAGCGTCACCACGAGTCGCGCGCCGCTCATGCCGAGCGGGTGACCGAGCGCGATGGCACCACCGTTCACGTTCACGCGCTCCGGGTCGAGGCCGAGCTCGGAGATGACCGCGAGGCTCTGCGAGGCGAAGGCCTCGTTCAACTCGACCAGGTCGAGGGCCCCGACGTCGATGCCCGCGCGGGCGAGGAGCTTGCGCACGGCCGGGATCGGCCCGATGCCCATCACGCGCGGATCGACTCCGGCAACCGCGCTCGCGACGAAGCGTCCGAGCGGGTCGGCGCCAAGCTCCCTGGCGCGCTCCGCGCTCGCAACCACGAGGGCGGCCGCGCCGTCGTTCACGCCGCTCGCGTTTCCAGCCGTCACCGTCCCTTCCTCGCGAAACGCCGGCCTGAGCGCCGCGAGCTTGTCGGCGCTCGTCTCCGGCCGCGGGTGCTCGTCTCGCCCCACCCCGTTTACGGAGACGACCTCGTCGGCAAAGCGACCGGCCTCGTCGGCGGCCGCCCAACGCTTCTGGCTCTCGAGCGCAAACCGATCCTGGTCCTCGCGCGGGATTCCCCACCGTTCGGCGACGTTCTCGCCCGTCTCTCCCATCGATTCGAGCGGGAACATCTCGGCCATCCGGGGATTCGGAAAACGCCAGCCGAGCGTCGTGTCCCAAACGGTCTGGTTGCCGCGCGGGTACGCGCGCTCGGGCTTGGCGAACACGAACGGCGCCCGGCTCATCGACTCGACGCCGCCGGCCACGAAGAGGTCGCCGTCCCCCGCGCGCACGGCGTGGCACGCGGCGACGACGGCCGAGAGCCCCGATGCGCAGAGGCGATTCACGGTGACGCCCGCGACCTCCTCCGGAAGGCCCGCGAGAAGCGCGGCCATGCGCGCAACGTTCCGGTTGTCCTCCCCCGCCTGGTTCGCGCACCCGAAGTAGACGTCCTCGATCTCCGAGGCCGGCACTCCCGCTCGGTCGACCGCCTCGCGGATCGCGAGCGCGGCCAAGTCGTCCGGACGCTCGTCGGCGAGAGCCCCACCGTAGCGCCCGACAGGCGTCCGCACCGCCGACAAGATCACGGCTTGGGATTCGGGCACAGGCTGAGTCTAGACGCGCCCTAACAAGCGAACTCGACGCGCACGGGCTGCTCGAAGGCGCCCACGGCCTCGGCGCGGCGGAGGAGCTCCTCGACCGCCTTCCGGCCCTCGTCGCCGTAGTCCTCGGTGAGTCCGTTCACGTACATGCCGACGAAGCGGTCGGCGACGGACCTGTCGATCCCGCGGCCAAAGGGCGTCGCATACGCGAGTGCATGGGATCGAGAGGACAGGCCTGCCGCGATCGAGGCCCGAAGGACGTTTGAGAGCTCGCGCAGGACGTCGTCTCCGAGGTCGCGGCGCGCAATGGTGATTCCGAGCGGAAGCGGCAAGCCCGTCTCGAGGAGCCACCACTCGCCGAGATCGACAACTCGCTCGAAGACGTGCTCTGCGCGCATGAGCTGCGCGTCGTGGATGAGCAGCGCCGCCGCCGCGCGGCCCGACTTCACCTCATCGAGTACACGGCCGGACGGAATCTCACGAACGCGGCAGTCGCCGCCTAGGTAAAGGCGAAGCACAAGAGAGGCCGTCGTCATTCGGCCCGGCACGGCGATCTCGAGCCCTTTGAGCTCCTCCCGCGAAAGCTGCTCGAGCGCGACGACGACCGGGCCGTACCCGGAGCCCATGCCGGCGCCGTGAGGAAGGATGACGTACCGGTCCTGGACAAACGGATACCTATCGAGCGAGATGGCGCTTACCTCGAGTCTGCCGTTGAGCGCCCACTCGTTCAGAGTCCGGATGTCGCGCAGAACGTGCTCGAACTCGAACTCGCCCGGGTCGACGCGGCCCGATGCCAACCCCCAGAACATGAAGGCGTCGTCGGGGTCTGTGCCATGTCCGAGGCGAATCAGCAAAGCGCGGGAGAGTAACACCGGACTTCACAGGCCGGCGCGCACAAGTGCGGGCGGCGGCGAACTACGATTCGACCATGCCGAAGGCCGCGCTCAGCGAAGCGATCCAGGACTACCTGAAGGAGATCTACAAGTTGCAGGCGAGCAGTGAGCGCGCCACGACCTCGGCGATCGCCAAGCGCTTGGCGGTGGCTCCGTCGTCGGCGACCTCGATGCTGAAGAAGCTCGCTGCGCTTGGGCTCGCCGAGCACGCGCCTTACCGGGGTGTCGAGCTCACCGAGGCGGGCCGGCAGATCGCCCTCGAGGTGATTCGCCATCACCGCTTGCTCGAGCAGTACCTGGCGGAGACACTCGGACTCGGCATCGACGCGGTGCATGCAGAGGCCGACCGGCTGGAGCACGTCCTCTCGGAAGAGCTCGAAGCGCGCATCGACCAGGCTCTCGGCTATCCCACGCACGATCCGCACGGCGACCCGATCCCCGACGCGAAGCTCAAGGTCGAGCGTTCGCGGCTTCGCTCACTTGACGCCCTCGCGCCGGGCGAAGAGGCGACCGTGCGCCGCGTCCCCGACGGCG
>JACCYG010000276.1 GCA_013696595.1 Actinomycetota bacterium
TCTCGAGGCCGCCCGCGTTCCGGGGGAGCGCGTGGCCGCCGACGCGCTCCATGACGCGCTGGGGCCCGCGGCAGCAGCGACCCCGGACGAGGCACGCGTCGCCGTCGCGATGAGTGGAGGCGTGGACAGCGCAGTGGCGCTCGTGCGTGCGCGAGAGGCGGGACACGACCCGGTGGGCGTCACACTGCGCCTCTGGACCGACCCGAACGGGCCCGACTCGGACCGCGCGTGCTGCTCGCCCGCTTCGGTGGTGGCAGCCAGGGAGACATGCCATTCCCTCGGCCTGCCGCACTTCACGCTCGATCTCCGTGAGGAGTTCCGTCGCGCCGTCGTCGCCCCGTTCGTCTCCGGGTACGGACGCGGGGAGACGCCGAACCCCTGCGTGCGCTGCAACGGGAGCTTCCGGTTTGCCGAGCTGCTCGCGTTCGCGCGGCGGATCGGCGCGCGCAAGCTCGTTACCGGGCACTACGCGCGCACGACCGAGCATCGCGGGCGCGTTTTGCTCGCGCGCGGGGCGGATCCCGACAAGGACCAGTCGTACATGCTCGGGCGCCTCGATCCGCGCCACCTCGATCGGCTCTGGTTTCCGCTCGGAGAGCAGACGAAGGACAAGACGCGAGAGCAGGCGCGTTCGGCTGGTCTCGCGGCGGCGGAGCGGGCCGAGAGCCAGGAGGCGTGCTTCCTCGCCGGCGGCGACTATCGCGATTTCCTCGCAAGGCACGGCCTGGACGCGAGCGACGGCGTGATCCGCGACGAGGCCGGCAAGGAGCTCGGACGGCACGACGGCTTCTGGCGCTTCACGCCGGGACAGCGACGAGGCCTCGGCATCGCCACCGGTCTACCGGTGTATGCGCTGCGAACGGAGCCGCGCACGAATACGGTCGTCGTAGGGCCCCGGGAGTCGCTCGCGCGGCGCGAGGTGGGCGTCCGGGCCGGTCGTCTCTTCGTTCCGGTGGAGCGAGGCGACGCGAAGCTTCGCTACCGCGCGCCGGCCGCGCCGGCCGTCGTGCAGGAGTTGGAACGCGGATTCCGCCTGACGCTCGACGAGCCGGCCTACGGCGTCGCGGCGGGGCAGGCCGCCGTCCTGTACGAGGGCGACGCGGTTGTCGGCGCCGGCCTCATCACGTCGGCTTCGTAATCGCGGCGCCGCCGACTACACTTTTCCTCCGCGCAACCGCCCAGAGCGCGCGTCCGTTCTACCCAGGGAAGCAGAGCCAGCTTCGCTTGCCGTGCCAGGCCCCATGACCGACGCGATCAAGCTCACCATCCCGCATCAGAAGTCCTATTACGGGGTCGTTCGCCTCGTCGTCGGCGGCCTCGCGGCTCGCCTCGACCTTTCATACGAGTCGCTCGAAGACTTGCAGCTTGCACTCGAAAGCCTCCTCGGGAACGAGGCCTACGCCTCGGGCGACGACGTGACGGTCGAGCTTTCGCTCGGTCCCGGCTCGATCCAGATGCTGGTCGGCCCCCTGGACGGCGCTCGGCTTCGGCCCGACCTGGCTGCCGCCGACGGGGACGAGGAGGGCGTAAGCCTCGGACGGCTGCTTGCGACAGTCGTCGGCGACGTGCGCCTCGAGGAGCGCGACGGAGGGCACTGGGTTCGTCTCGAGAAACGGACGGCCGGCTCCGGTTCGTCGGCATGACGCTCTCCTCCGAGAACGATCGCGAGCTGCTCCGCGCCTACCACGGGCGGGGCGATCTCGAGGCGCGCGAACGGCTGATCGAGCAGTACCTGCCGCTCGTCCGCTCGCTGGCCCGCCGCTACTCGTACCGCGGCGAGCTGCTGGAGGATCTCGTCCAGGTCGGCTGCATCGGCCTGATCAAGGCGATCGACCGCTTCGACGTGGACCGCGGCGTCGAGCTGACGACCTACGCGACACCGAACATCATCGGCGAGATCAAGCGTCACTTCCGCGACAAGGGGTGGTCGGTTCGCGTCCCGCGGGGTCTCCAGGAGCTCAACGTCCGGCTATCGCGCCTGATCGAGGAGTTGACCGTCCAGCTCGAGCGGTCGCCGACGATTCCCGAGCTGGCGAAGGCGGCCGGAGTGCAAGAGGAGGAGGTGCTCGAGGCGCTTGAGACCGGCCAGGCGTACGCGACGCTCTCGCTATCCGCGCCCTCCGGCGGGGATGAGAACGACGACCTCGATCCGCTCGAGTCGCTCGGCGAGATTGAGCACGAATACGAGGTGAGCGAGGATCGCGCCGTCCTCGCCCCGGGCCTGCGCGTTCTGGACGAGCGCGAGCGCCGAATCCTTCAGCTCCGCTTCTTCGACGGCCTCACACAGTCGCAGATCGCGCAGCAGATCGGGATCTCGCAGATGCACGTCTCGCGGCTTATCCGCCGCTCGCTCGAGAAGATTCGCAACGAGGTCGCCGCCGACAACGGCGGGCCCGCCAGCCAGACCGCCCGGGGATAAGCTCGCGCGGCCCGGGGCGGCGCTCTGGCTTTCGCACCCCTCGTGGCCTCCGCGTCCGGCGTTGCCCGGTCGTCCCATCCGGACATGTCCGCTCAAGGTAGACCCAGCCTCCTCCCCGAGGCGATCGTATCGTCGAACTCCCTACACGTGGCGCGCAAATCGTCCCGGGATCGTGACCGTACAATCGAGGAGTGCGCATGACTCCTGAGCTTCGCGAGGGATTCCTCTCGTACTTCGAGTCGAACGGGCACCGACGACTGCCCTCGGGGCCTGTGATCCCGCCGCCCGGCGACCAATCGACGCTCTTCGTCGTCGCGGGCATGCAGCCGCTGCAGCCGTACTTCCTCGGCCTCGACGAGCCGCCTTCGCCGCGCGTGACCACCGTCCAGAAGGTCATGCGGGCGGGCGGCAAGCAGAACGACCTCGACGACGTGGGCCGCACCGCGCGACACGCCTCCTTCTTCGAGATGCTCGGGAACTTCTCGTTCGGCGACTACTTCAAGGACGGCGCGATCGACCTTGCCTGGCAGTTCGTCACCGAGGAGATGGGCTTCGACGCGAACCGGCTGTGGGCGACCGTGTTCGCGGGCGATCCCGAGCTCGGGCTCGGCGAGGACGAGGTGGCGATTGCGGGCTGGCAGCGTGTCGGGGTTCCCCGCGGTCGGATCGTCGGCCTGCCGCGCTCCGAGAACTTCTGGCAGGCGGCGGACACGGGACCGTGCGGGCCGTGCTCGGAGCTCTATCTTGACCGTGGTGAGCGCTACGGCTGCGGCCGTGCGGAGTGTGGGCCGGGCTGCGATTGCGACCGGTTCCTCGAGTTCTGGAACCTGGTCTTCATGGAGTTCGACCTGCACGGGGACGGTACGCTCGAGCCGCTCCCGAAACAGAACATCGACACCGGCCTGGGGCTCGAGCGCGGCGCCATGCTTCTCCAGGGCGTCGACTCGATCTACGACACCGACGGCTACCAACAGATCATGGACTGGGTCGCTGCCGAGAGTGGCGTGCGCTACGGCGAGTCCGAGGAGGCGACGAAGGCGCACCGCGTCCTCGCCGACCACGGACGCGCGATGACATTTCTCATCGCTGATGGTGTCGTGCCCTCCAACGAGGGCCGTGGCTACGTCCTCCGACGCGTGATCCGGCGCGCTGTGCAGCACGGCCAGCGGATCGGCCTGCGCGACCTCTGGCGCGTTCCGGCCGTCGTCGCGGGCCAGATGGGCGAGGCGTACCCCGAGGTGCGGGGCCACGCCGAGGAGATCGAACGCGTCGTCCGCGCGGAGGAAGAGCGGTTCACCGAGACACTCGAGCGTGGGATGAAGCTCTTTGAGGAGATCGCTGCGCGAGGTGCGATCTCGGGCGATGACGCGTTCAGGCTCCACGACACGTACGGGTTCCCGCTCGAGCTGACGCGCGAGCTTGCCGCCGACCGCGGCCTCGGGGTCGACGAGGAGGAGTTCAGGCGCCTCATGGCCGAGCAGAGATCACGGTCCCGCTCGGTTGGAGTGACAGCGGGAGCCGAGCAGGCGGGTGAGTTCGCCCGGGAGGCCGGGTTCGAAACCGAGTTCGTGGGTTACGAGACAACGGAGGCCCTCACGCAGCTCGGCGCCGCGGAGTCACTCGGAGATGGGACGTTTCTCGCCAAGCTCCGCCAGTCGCCCTTCTACGCCGAGGGCGGCGGGCAGGTCACCGATCAGGGCTGGATCGAGAAGAACGGCTTGCGAGCCGAGCTCGTCGCCGGATATCGCATCGGCAGCGATCAGGTGCTCGTCTTCCAAGGAGAGGGGTTCTCGGCCGGCGACCGCGTACGGGCGGTTGTTCCATGGCGAGTCCGCTTCCCGACGATGGCGAACCACACGGCGACCCACCTGCTTCATCAAGCGCTTCGCGACGTGCTCGGTGGCCACGTCCGCCAGGCCGGCTCGGCTGTCCGCCCGGAGAAGCTTCGCTTCGACTTCACCCACGCGCAGGCGCTCACACCGGACGAGCGCGCGCGCGTCGAGGAGATCGTGAACGAGCGCGTCTTCGAAAACCTGCCCGTGCACGCGTTCCTCACGCCGATCGACGAGGCTCGCAAGCTCGGTGCGCAGATGCTCTTCGGCGAAAAATACGGCGAGATCGTGCGCGTGATCGAGATCCCGGACTACTCGCGCGAGCTCTGCGGTGGGACGCACGTGCGTGCGACGGCCGAGATCGGGCCGTTCGCCATCCTCTCCGAGGGCTCGGTCGGGTCGGGCGTCCGCCGGATCGAGGCGGTGACCTCGGGCGAGGCGTTCGCCTACATCCGGTCACAGGCCGAAGCCGCTGGCGAGCTACGCGCAGAGCTCGCGCAGACGCGCAAGGATGCCCGCAAGCGGCCCGAAGCGGCGGCGGAGTCCGCGGACGTGGTCGCGGGGCTGCTCGCCGACGCGAAGGAGGCGGGCGGCGTCCGGATCGTCGCCCGCGAGGTGGGAGAGATGGACGCCGACTCGCTCCTCGACCTCTCTGACCGCGTCAAGCAAAAGGCGGCGCCGGCGGCGGTCGTCCTCGGCGCGCGCGAGAACGGGCGCGTTCATCTCGTAGCGAACTTCGACGACTCCGTGGCCGAGCGAGGCGTCAGCGCGTCGGATGTGGTGAAGGCGGCGGCCGGGGTGGTCGGTGGGGGAGGCGGTGGTCGCGCGACGATGGCGCGTGCGGGCGGCCGTGACCCCGAGAAGCTTGCCGAAGCCTTGGCGACAGCGGAGCGGACGCTGCTCGACGCGCTTTCCTGACGTCTGGCCATGGCTAGAATCGCGCGCCTGTGAGGGTCCTTGCGCTCGACTACGGCTCTGCGCGGACCGGCGTCGCCGTCTCGGACCCGACCGGAACGGTTGCCCGACCCCTGCAGGTCGTCGAGCATGCCGCGGGCGAGGAGGGACTTGCCCGCGTCGTCGATCTCGCGCGCCGCGAGGGCGCGGAGCGCATCGTCGTCGGGCTGCCCGTGACGCTCAGGGGCGAGCTCGGCGCGCAGGCCGGGGAAACCGAACGTTTCGTGGCGGCCCTTCGCGCCGCGACCGATCTCCCCGTCGAGACGTTCGACGAGCGCTTCACCACCCGGATCGCGCGGCAGCACGGGTCGAGCGCGCCCGAAGATGCGGCCGCGGCCGCTCATCTCCTGACGAGCTATCTCGAATGGCTGACGGCCCGCGCTACGTAAGGCACCGGTCGGGCTCCTCGCAGGCGGGGCGCGCCGCGGCGCTGGGCGGGGTTGCCGTCGCCGTCGTGGCGCTCGCCGCGATCGCGTGGGGATTCAGCGTGGCGCTCGGCGGTGAAGAGGAGGCCGCACCGACGACCGCTCCGGCGACCGTCCCGCAGAAACCGGTGCTGAAGGTCGTGTTTCCGGAGGGGTTCACGCGCGCCGAGATGGCCAAGCGGATCGTCGCCGTCAACAAGATCGCGAAAGACAAGCGGAAGATCACGTCGAAGCTCTCGCCGCTCACGTACCTTCGCGCGACGCGGCGCGGCCCCGTGCCAGAGGACTTCTCGGACAAGAAGCTCCCTCACCTCGAAGGGTTTCTCTTCCCTGCCACGTACGAGTTCACAGAGGACACGACCTCGCGCCCGCTCGTTCGCAAGCAGCTCGACGCCTTCGCCCGGGCGTGGGAACAGGTCGACCTCAAGTACGCGAAGTCAAAGAATCTGAGCGCGTACGAGGTCCTCATCATCGCCTCGATGGTCGAGGAGGAGGTCCTGGTCCCGCGGGAGCGCGAGCTGGTGGCGGCCGTGATCTACAACCGGCTCCGGGTCGGCCTGCCTCTGGGGATCGACGCCACGATCCGCTACGGCCTCGACATCCCGCCCACCAAGGCGATCCGCCAGAGCGAGCTCGAGTCCGACACGCCGTACAACACGCGGAAGTTCCAGGGCCTCCCGCCGACGCCGATCTCGAATCCCGGGCTCGCGTCGATCCAGGCGGCCGCCCATCCGGCTATGACCGACTACCTGTACTTCATCCGGAAGCCGGACTGCAAAAGTCATTTCTTTACCGCGAGCGAGGACGAGTTCTTCAACTTCCCGCGCGGCGGGCTGACTTGCTGACGGGCGCGACGCGCCTCGTCGGCCTGATCGGAAATCCCGTCGCGGAATCGCTCTCGCCGCGGATGCAGAACGCGGCGTTCGCCGCGCGTGCTCTCGATTGGGCCTACGTGCCTCTGCCCGTGGAAGCCGACCAGCTCGAGTCGGCCGTCGCCGGGCTACCTGTGCTCGGCTTCGCGGGCGCAAACGTGACTGTTCCGTACAAGACGGCCGTGCTTGCGTACTGCGACGAGCTCGACGAGTTCGCCGAGCGCGCAGGCTCGGTCAACACGATCGTCGTACGCGACAGACGCCTCCACGCCTCGAGCACAGACGGCCTTGCAGTGGCGGGCGCCGTACACGCGGAGGGAGCGCGGGTCCTCATCCTCGGCGCCGGCGGCGCCGCGCAGGCGGTGGCGACGGCACTCGCGGACGCTGGGGCGGCGGCGATCACGCTCGCGGCCCGCAAGGCCGAGCAGGCGGAGGGGCTCGCCCTGCGCCTCCGCACGATTTTTCCGGACCATGAGGTCGGAGCCGCGGAAGGATGGCCTCCGACGACCGAGAGCGCCATGCTGATCGTGAACGCGACCCCGATGCGCGAGTCACCGGTCGTCGAGCTCCGCGCGGAGCACCAGATCGTCGATCTCGCGTATAGCGGTGACGGAATGGAGACGGGGCTCGTTAGGGC
>JACCYG010000287.1 GCA_013696595.1 Actinomycetota bacterium
CTCGGGGTCATTCTGATGAAGGAATCGAAGCAGCTCGGCCGCTTTCTCTGGCCGCCGCCTAGACTGGAACGGAGGACCAATGCACTCTGAGGTGAAAGAGACTCGGCTCCCGGGCGTCGGGACGAAGTTCAGCTTCGAGACGGCCCATGGCGCGCGCGTGACCGTCATCCAACACGTCGACGGGACGCGGGAGCTCTACCTCTTCGGACGCGGGGAGGACGAGCCACGCGCCGTCCTGCACCTCGAGGACGACGAGTCACGCCAGCTCGGAGCCGTGCTCGGCGGAGCGTACGAACGCCCGAAGATCGTCGATGACCTCGAGATGGCGCTCGGCGAGCTCGCGATCGAATGGGTCCCGGTGCCGGCGGGGAGCCCCGCGATCGGCCGGTCGCTCGCCGACTGCGCCTTCCGCGCCCGCACCGGCATCACGATCATCGCCATTCTCCGCGACCCGGAGCCGGTCTCGGGCGCCCAGCCCAACGACGTGATCCAGGAAGGCGACACCCTAGTGACCGTCGGAAAGCTCGGCCAGTACGGCGCGTTCCGCAAGCTCCTCGCCGAAGGGCCCTTCCCTAGCTCGTAGGGGGAGGCTTGCCTCGCCCGCGCGGGACCGGTTGCGCTCGGCTGTCGCGGGCGGGTCAAGACCCCCTACAGGGTTAGCTTCGCGGGCGCTTCTTCTCCGGGTCGTAGATCGGGAAATCGGCGACGGTCGCCTCGACCGTTCCGTCACCGAGCGCCACTTCGACGCGCTCGGCCTTCTGCGCGAACCGAGTCTCGAGCACGGCCAGGCCGATCACCTGCCCGAGGGTCGGGCTCTCACAGGGGCTCGTGAGCGTCCCCGCCTGCTCGCGGTCCTTCGTCACTACAGCGCCGTACTCGGGCACCTCGCTCCCTTCGACGACGACGTCGACGAGACGGCGAGGCGGCTCGTTCGCCGTGTCCTCGAGCGCCCGCTTCCCGTGGACGTCGCCAGTGTCGAGCCGGATCACCTTGTCGAGCGACATGTCGTAAGGATCCGTCTCGCCCGGGAAATAGTCGTACCCGATGAAGATGAGGCCCGATTCGATCCGAAGGGTCTCCACGGCGGCGAGCCCGTACGGCTTCGCGCCCGCCTCGGTCAGGCTCCGCCAGAGCTCCTCGGCGCCGTCGGGCCGGCAGAAGATCTCATAGCCGAGCTCGCCCGAGTAGCCGGTGCGCGAGACCCAGCACGAGACCTCGCCCACGAGCACCTGCTCGGGCCAGAAGCGGAAGTAGCCGAGACCCTCGACGTCCGCGTCCGTCAGGCCGGCAAGAAGGTCGCGCGAGCCCGGCCCCTGAAGCTGGACGTGCGGCAGCCGCTCGGTGACGGGCTCGATCTCGACCTCGAGGCCCTCGACGACCTGCTTGAAGTGGTCGAGGTCGGAGTCGAGCGCGGTGACCAAGCCCGCCTCGTCCTCGCCGAACTTGTAGACGGTGCCGTCACCGACCATCTTCCCGTTCTCGTCGCAGAACGGCCCGTAGCGCACTTGCCCAACCTCGAGCCCGAGCATGTCGTTCGTGAAGATGCGATCCGCGGCGGCGAGCGCGTCGGGCCCGCGGAAGCTCCACTTGCGAAGCGGCGACTCGTCCCAGACCCCGACCGACTCGCGCACCGCGCGGTGCTCGGCCACGGGGTCGCCGAAATGATTCGGCCAGTACCAGCCCTCCCAGGCCATGAACTCGCAGCCGAGCTCCTGCTGCGGCCGCGCGAAAGCCGTCTCGACGATTTGCGTGCTCACCCGTCCTCCTCGTTCGTGTGGCCGTGCTTCTATACGCGCGCGCGATGGGAATCAACTTCTGGTGGGCGCGAAACGACGGCATGAGCGGCCACGCCTGGCTCAGCGTCGACGACCTGCGCGCGATCGTCGACGAGATGCGCGCCCAGGGGGTGCAGTGGGACCCCGGGCGGAAGGAGGTGAACGCCGTCGCGATCGACGACGCGCTCCGCGACCTTGCGTCCGAGCCGCGGACCTACGTCGATCCGAAGCTCTGGGCCGACTGGCTTGGGTTCCTCGGCGGAGCCGCCGAGAACGGCGGCCTCGTCATC
>JACCYG010000288.1 GCA_013696595.1 Actinomycetota bacterium
GCCTCCAACTTCATAATCAGCTACCTCGAGCCGCTCGATGACGACCGCAACGCCTAGTTCGGTTAGCGATTGGACGATTCCGCTGCTTCGCTCGAAGACGTCGGCGCGGATTCGGCACACTTGATTCATCATCGGGGCCGCACCCAGCCGGACGGTATGGAAGGATCGGGGCGCGTTGGCGCGCACGTCGCACTCATGTAGCCATCCCTCGACTGAAAGGAGAGAGATGGCATGACCGCTCTGTACAGAAAGTACCGGCCGCAGGACTTCGACGAGGTGGTCGGCCAGGAGCCGGTCGTCCGGACGCTCCGCAACGCGATCGAGCGCGACCAGATCCGGCAGGCCTATCTCTTCGCGGGCCCGCGCGGGACGGGGAAGACTTCGCTTGCCCGCATCCTCGCCAAGGCGCTCAACTGCGCCTACGGGCCGACGACGAAACCGGACGGCCAGTGCAACTCGTGCGTCACGATCGCAGCCGGCACGTCGCTCGATGTGATCGAGATGGATGCCGCGAGCCAGCGCGGGATCGACGACATCCGCGAGATCCGGGAGCGCGTTGTCCTTCAGCCGGTCGAAGGCCGCTACAAGGTCTACATCCTCGACGAGGCGCACCAGCTCACGGATGCGGCCTTCAACGCGCTCCTGAAGCTGATCGAGGAGCCGCCGCCGCACCTCGTCTTCGTCTTCTGCACGACCGACCTCGCGAAGATGATCCCGACCGTCCGGTCGCGCTGCCAGACGTTCATGTTCGCGCGGCCGCGCCTCCCGGATCTGACGCGACTCCTTCGCCGCGTCGCCGACGGCGAGAAGATCGACGCGCCCGACGCCGCCCTTGCGCTCGTCGCGCGAAGCGCGCGCGGGAGCTTCCGCGACGCGGTCTCGACGCTCGACCAGCTCTCGGCCGCGACGAACGGCGCCGTGACGGTTCAGGCCGTCCTTCAGCTCCTCGGGGCGGTGGAGGAGGAGGCGCTCTTCCGGATCTGCGACCTGATCGTGGACGGCGACACGGCCGGGCTCCTGACCTTCGTGGAGGAGCTCGCCGACCAGGGACAGGACCTGACGCGCCTCGTCATCGACCTCCTCGAGCACCTTCGTCATCTGCTGCTCGTCCAGCACATGGGCGAAGTCCCCGAGTCGATCCCCGTAACGGCTGAGACGCGTGAGCGGCTGCGCTCACAGGCGAATCAGCTCGGCGAGCCGCTCGTCCTTCGCCTCATCGACCTGCTCGCAGTTGCGGTAGACGACGCGCGGCAGGGAGGAGACCCGCGGCTCCCGCTCGAGCTCGCGCTCGTGAAGGTGACGCGACCCGGCGCCGACCTCTCGCGCGAGTCGCTCGCGTATCGGCTCGAGCAGCTCGAGTCGCGCACGCGCGAGCCCGCGCACGCGCCCGAGCGCGTGGCTCCCTCGCCGGCTCCCTCCGCGCCGCCCGACCCACCGACCGAATCGAACGCTCCGGCAGTCGACCTCGAGCAGGTCCAGCAGCTCTGGAAGCAGGCGATCCTGCCGGCGATGGAGCAGCGATCGATCCCCGTGGCCTCGGTTCTGAACGAGGCCCGTCCAGTCGAGCTTGCGGGTGACCGTCTCGTCGTTGAGTTCCCGCCCGCCGCGTCCTTCCACCGCAACCTCGCGGAAGATCCGAAGAATGCAACGCTCATCGCGGACGTGCTCTACGAGGTGACGGGACGGCGGCTGACCCCCTCTTTCGCGATCGGCGAGCCGAGCGAGGAGGAGGCTGCCGAGGAGGAGCGCGCGCCGACGGAAGAGGAATTTGTCTCGCTCTTCAAATCGACGTTCGACGCCCGCGAGGTCAAGGAGGAATAGCTATGGCCAAGCGGTCGAAGGCAGGGTCAGACGCGGCGTGACCGCACGCTTGGGTTAACCGCCCGACGACGCGCGTCCTTTAGTCGCTACTGCGCCGCCCGCCGAAAGAAGACGACTAAGCTTCGGCTCGAGGCGCGTCGGAAAAGCCGATTAGGCCGGCTAGCGTCCCCTTCGGCGTCCCGGCCAGAAGCGTCGGCTGGTCGACCGGTGGTTCGGCGGCGTGCGGGCAAGGATGGCGTCGACGTCCTGTTCGTAGCCTCGACGCCCGTAGCGGCAGTCGTGACAGAGAACGGAGCCGAACCGAGCGAGCCCGTCCGCGATCGGACCGCCGCACTGAAAGCAGACGTATTCCGGTTCCTTCCACAAGGGTCCCGCCAACAGGGCCGCTCTTCTCCCGTCATCGCCGCAGCTGCGTACCCGCCGAAGCTGCCGCAGCGGCGGATCCGTACTTCTGAGTCTCGTCAGCGCGATGAAGCTGTCAAGTCCGGAGCGGTCGAGCATGAGCCAGCTCTACGCCGTTGATCGGCGGGTCGGAACTGTCGAATCACTGACGTTCGAGTCGCGCGCCGACCGGCCGGACGCACTGGTGGTACGGACGGGGTTCCTCCGGCGGAAGACGGTCCTGATCGCCATCACGGACGTTATCGAGATCCGTCCGCGCGAGGAGCGGATCGTCGTCCGCGCGTCCTCGACCGTCTACGCCGCTCGCTCGTCGCACCCGCGGCAGAAGGTCGTGTAGTCGGCCGGGTTCGGCGAGTGCCGAAGTCCAGGAAGCGGCTGGACGATCAAGTTGTCGGGTGCACCGCAGTGGAGACAGCGTCCATCTCGCACGAGGACAAGGCGCCGGATGCGCGTCCACGAGTGCGCGTCGATGTCGCCACCTTGCTGCTCCACCGAGCGCCGACGCGTCACGCGCTTTCGGCAGTCACGGCAGCGGCCCCGACCGTAGTGGAGCTTTCCGCAGCGGAGGCAAAGGTGGAGGACGGCCATCGCTTCGGGAAGCGTTGCGGGGGCGTCGGATGTTCTCGCCGAGGGTGCCTCTAGGCGAGAGCAGGTAGGCCACAAAAGCGAACCTGAGGCGTCGGTTCCTCGCGATCCCAGCGTGAGCTACGTGGCGCGAACGACGACGGCTATCACCGTGCGTGACACTGGCCGAGACGCGTGTGAGCGTCGCCACCTGAACGAGAAGAAGCACGGCCGTCGGACGGCGCGTCCCGTGTCCGCGCCGAAGAGCAACAAGAGGGGCGGCTGCCGCGAGCCGCCCCTCTTCGGAGTTGCTCCTTTGCGGCTAGCGGCGGGTGTCTTCGTCGATGTCGACGCGCTCCTTGCGAAGCTCGGCTGTCACCGTCTCCGTATCGGTCTCGACGTCCTTCTCGATTCCGATCCGCTCCTTGGCGACGGCCTGCTTCTCGACGACAGGCTCCTCCTCGCGGAGCGTCACCTCGAGCTCGTCATC
>JACCYG010000289.1 GCA_013696595.1 Actinomycetota bacterium
CGATCGGATCCTGCCCGGGCTCGGGCGGACGACCGGCGGGGCGCCCGTGGGGTCAAGCGAGACGCGCGGCTCGATCCAGCTCGTGCCCACGCCGGCGCTCGATCCCGGTCTCGCACTCCTCGACTCCCCGGACATCGACTCCGTCCTCAAGGAGAACCGCGCGCTCGCGAACCAGCTCCTGGCCGCCGCCGATGCGTGGCTCTTCGTCACAACGGCGGCCCGCTACGCCGATGCGGTGCCGTGGGAGTTCCTGCACGCGGCACGCGATCGCGGCACCACGCTCTCGATCGTCCTGAACCGCGTGCCCGAGGATGCCGGCCGCGAGGTCCCGGCCCATCTGCAGCAGATGCTCAGGGAGCGGGATCTCGGCGACAGCGCCGTGCTCGTCGTGCCGGAGGTCGAGCTCGAGCTGGAGCTCCTCCCGGCGGCGGCGCTGGCTCCGGTCCGCGCCTGGCTCGACGATCTCGCCGCCGACGCGCAGGCCCGGGCTGCGCTCGTCCGGCGGACGCTGCGGGGCGCGCTCGCGAGCCTGCCCGCGCGCGCGACGACGGTGGAGCGCGCGGCCGCGGATCAGCTAACGGCGGCGTCCGAGCTCCGGGCGGAGCTGGATGCCGCTTACACCGCGGCCCTGCGCGAGGTCGAGGGCGCGCTCCGCAGCGGCTCGCTCCTCCGCGGCGAGGTGCTCGCCCGCTGGCACGAGGTGGTCGGGACCGGCGACGTGATGCGGGCGCTCGAGACGCGCGTGGGTTGGCTCCGCGATCGGCTGAAGAGCCTCGTCACGGGCTCGCCGGCTGCCGATGCCGAGCTGCGCGTGACCGTCGAGAACCGAGTCGAGGCGGTCGTGCGGGCAGCGGCCGAGCGCGCTGCGGAACGAACCGCGCGCGCCTGGCGGGAGCGTGTTCCCGGACGGACGCTCCTCGACGCGGCTCCGGCGCTCGACCGCGCCTCGGCCGAGCTCGAGGCCGCGACCGAGGATGAGGTGCGCGCCTGGCAGGGCGTCGTCTTCGACCTCGTCAGCGAGGAGGGCGCCTCGAAGCGCTCCACCGCCCGGATCGCCTCGCTCGGCGTCAACGGGGCCGGCCTGACGGTCATGCTCGCCGTCTTCGCGCACACGGGCGGCCTCACCGGCGCCGAGGTCGCCGTGGCCGGCGGCACGTCGGCGGTCGGGCAGAAGGTGCTCGAGGCGATCTTCGGCGACCAGGCCGTGCGCGCGCTCGCCGCCCGCGCGCGCGAAGATCTGGTTGAGCGTGTGGAGCGGCTCTTGCGCGTGGATGCCGCCCGCTTCGACGCGCTGCTCGACGCCGCCGCTCCGGAGGCCGACACCTTTGCGCGGCTGCACGCCGCGGTGGACGCGATCCGCCGCGCAGCGTGACCCGTCCCGGGGAGCTCGACGCGCGGATCGCGGCGCTGGCGGAAGCCGCCGACCTCGCGAGCGGGAGGCTGGAAGACGGCCTTGTCGAAACAGGACGCGCTGTCGTCGAGAAGGCCGGCGCTCGACTCGGCCTCGGCCTCGAGACGACCGTCGCCGCGCTCGCCGGACCGACGGGCGTCGGCAAGTCGCAGCTCTTCAACGCGCTCACCGGAGCCGAGCTCGCGACGGTCGGTCGGCGCCGGCCGACGACCTCGGCAGGGCAGGCGGCGGTGTGGGGCGACGGCGGCGAGGCGCTCCTCGACTGGCTCGAGATCGGGCGGCGCCACCGGCTCGAGGCCGGAGAGCTCGATGGGCTCGTGCTGCTCGACCTGCCCGACTTCGACTCGGTCGAGGCGGCTCATCGGGTCGAGGCGGAGCGGATCGTCGAGCTCGCGGACCTCGTTCTCTGGGTCGTCGAGCCGCAGAAGTACGCAGACGCGACGTTGCACGAGCGCTATCTGCGCCCGCTCGCCTCCCACGTCGGCTCGATGGCGCTCGTTCTGAACCAGGCCGACCTGCTCTCGCCGGCCGACGTCGGCGCCTGGCGCAAGGACGCGGAGCGGCTGCTCGAGGAGGACGGGCTGCGGGCGATTCCGATCGCGATCGTCTCGGCGCGCACCGGCGACGGTCTGCCGGAGCTGAGGCGCCTGCTGC
>JACCYG010000293.1 GCA_013696595.1 Actinomycetota bacterium
GGTCGACAGCCGCTGGAGCGTGCGTCATCGCGGATGCAGCGTTGTCTGGGCGTGGTTCGACTGGTATCCCCGCCGGACGTACCCGCACGGCTCGAAGATCTGCAGGGCGTTCTTCGAGAACGGCGAGCTCCAGAAAAGGCCGTGTAATCGCGTGCTCCGCTGAGGCTAACCTCGCCGCCGTGAGATGCGTCGCCATGCTCGCGGCTGCGATGGCCTCCCTCGCTGTGGGCTGCGGCGGCGGCGACGCGAAATCGACCGCCGCCGCCGCGCGAGCTTTTGCCCGACCTGGACCAGGTCAAGCCGCAAGCGGTTTCGGTCAAGCGTGTGGCCGGCCGGGACCTGCTCGTCTTCATCTCTGCGGTGGACAACCTCGGCGCGGGCCCGATCGTCGACCGCATGGATGGGTCGATGAGAAGGCGGCCGCTTGGCGCGGTTCTTCGGTACGTCGACTCGGAGACGCACTCGCATTGGCACCTCGAAGATTTCGAGCGCTACGAGCTTCGCCGGCCCGACGGGACGAGCATCGGCCGCGGCCGCAAGACCGGGTTCTGTCTAGGAGACCGCTACGAGCGTACGAGCATCGAGCTTCCACGGAAACCATCGGAGCCCATCTGGGAGGAGGAATGCGAGAAAGGAAAGCCGGGGAGCGCTTCGCGTTCGTCAGGGCATCTCGCCGGGGTACGGAGACGACTACGTGCCGCGGCTCGAAGGTCAGTCGATCGACGTGACCGGCCTTCCGCCCGGCCGGTACGTCCTCGTCCACGTGGTGAATCCAGACCGGACGCTCGCGGAAAGCGATTACGAAAACAATGCCGCGTCGGTCTCGTTGAGATCACGTCGAGCGGTGGACGCATGCAGGTCGGCCTCCTCAGCTCGTGTCCCGACAGCGCCGAGTGCGCGCTATCCGCGAGCTAGGCTCGCCGGGATGCCCGAGGGAGACGCACTCCATCGCGCGGCTGTGCGGCTGCGCATCCTAGAGGGCAGCGTCGTCTCCCTTGTAGCGCATCACCCGCGCGCCCGCGCGCTGAATGTCGCCGAGCGGGTCGACGGACGGCGGCTCGAGCGCGTCGAGGCCGTCGGGAAGAACCTGCTGCTGACGTTCGACGGCGGCCTGGTGCTGCGGAGTCACCTTCGCATGAAGGGACGGTGGAGCGTGCAGCGCACGGGCGGCCGGATCATCGGGAGCCCGTGGCTCGTCATCCGCGGTAACGAACACGAAGCGCTGCTCTTCGGCGGATCCGTGTTGCAGCTCGGACGGCGGGGCGTCGATCGCTTCGCGCGGCTCGGGCCCGACGTGATGCTCGATCCGCCCGATCTCGACGCGATGCTGGCGCGCATGCGCGCGACTGACCGCGGCCGCGACATCGGCGACGCGCTCCTCGACCAACAGCTCGTTGCCGGGATCGGCAACAAGTGGAAGGCGGAGGGACTCTTCCTCGGAGGCGTCTCGCCGTGGGCGCGCCTCGGAGATCTCTCGGACGACAGGATCAGACGCGTCCTCGACGAGACGTCGCGTGCCATGCGCGAAGGGCATCGGGGCAAGATGGTCTACCGGCGAGCGGGGATGCCTTGTCGACGTTGCGGCGAGGCCATTCGATCATGGCCGCAGGGTGACGACGCGCGGATGGCTTATTGGTGTCCGGCCTGTCAGCCGGGCACCTGGCCGGACATGTCCGGCCCCTACGGAAAGAAGGCAGAGGCAGGAACCGGGCGGGGCAGCGCGTAACGGTCCTGGCCGTGGCCGCCGTCGCTCCGCGCTCGCCTTCCCTTCTTCGCGCCCTGCGCGCGTTCTGTCTTGGCGCCTTCTTCGAGCTCGGCGCCGAGCTCGAGCGCGGCGCGGAGATCCCGGTCGAGCTCCAGGAGCACGGCGGCCCGAACCGCCCGACGCTCTACGAGTACCGGCCGCTCGTCGGCGCCTTCGTCGTGGAGCGGGCCGAACGGCTGACGCAGCGAGAGGACGCCCACGAGGCGCTTGTCGCCCTGAAGGACGAGCCCGCAGCGGGAATCTTCGCACGCGCACACGCGGGTGAGAAGACGAGCGAGGACGAAGCGCTGCGGCGAACCGTGCTGGTCCCGCTCCTCGTCCGCGTGTCCGAACGCTGCGCCGGCTTCGACTGGGAGGATTCGGCCTTCGACTCGGCCTACGCCGAGCTCGAACGCTCGCTCTTCGGCGAGCGACGCTCGTACGCGGCGCTCGCTCCCCTCGTC
>JACCYG010000301.1 GCA_013696595.1 Actinomycetota bacterium
ACCCGTTCTCGAGCGGGGCGCGCTGCTCGGGCCGGCCCAGGTCGCGGCTCTCGCCGCCGCGGGTGTCGGCGAGGTGCGCTGTACCAAACGTCCCCGCGTGGGCATCCTCGTCACGGGCTCCGAGCTCCGGCGGCCGGGTGAGCCCCTCGGCCCGGGCGAGATCTACGAGTCGAACGGCGTGCTGCTTGCGGCCGCGCTTCAGTCGGCGGGGGCGGTGCCGGCACAGCTCGGCGTCGTCGCGGACGATCCCGACGAGCATGCGCGGGCGATCGAGCGCGCGTTGCTCGGATTCGACATGCTTATCACGTCAGGCGGCGCGTCGGTCGGCCCCCACGATTTGGTCCGGGCGGCACAGGCGAAGCTCGGTGTCGAAGAGATCTTCTGGGGCGTCGCGGTCAAACCGGGAAAGCCGGTCGCGTTCGGTGTGCGCCGCGGTCATCTCGTTTTCAACCTGCCCGGGAACCCGGTCTCCGTGCTCGTCACGTTCGAGCTCCTCGTGCGGCCTGCGGTGAACGCGCTCCTCGGGCTGCCCGAACCTCTACCGGTCTTTCGACGCGGTGTTCTGGCTGGCCCCGTCCGCAGGAACGCCCAGCGGCACGAGTTCGTACGCGCACGCACGCGCCGCGAGGGGGACGATATTCACCTCGAGGTCCTGAGCGGCCAGGAGTCCCACATGATCGTGCGGTCGGGGCGTGCGGACGCACTCGTATCGGTCGAGGCCGGCGAGGACGAGCTTGCGCAAGGGGACGAGGTTCGCTTCCTCGCGCTGGGCTAGACGCTCACTCGTCTGACGAGCGCGCGTCGCTCCCCACTTCGGGGTCGACGGTTTCGGCACGGCGTGCGCGAGCGAAGAGGACCGTGCGGCGGATCGTCCCGCGAATGGGTCCCCGGACGGGACGCTCCTGAGGCGCCGGATACGGCGCGTAGCGTCCCACAGTCAGGGAGCCGACCTGGGCCGCGACCGCACCCCAGGCGAGGCTAGCTGCGAGCAGGGTCAGGGGCACGTAGCCGACGGAGCCCAGGGCGGCGAGGTACCAGACGGCGTCGAAGCCGAGGTCGTAGCGCAACGCAAACGAGCCGAGGAGGAGAGCGGGGCCGGCGAAGCCCACGGCGTAGGCGGCGAGGCGCCAGAGGACGAAGCGGTCGGAAAGGTGCGGGAGCCAGAGCCAGGCGTGGGCCGACGGCAGGACGAAGAGCAACGCGTACGGGTTCGTGGCCGCGACGACGAGCGCGACGACGGCGAGGACGAGCATCGCCGCGAGGTGCCCGCCGAGCTCGTCCCGGCGCGCCACCCGGCCGTGCGGCACGAGGCGTGGCCGGACGACGAGCCAGCCAAGCGTCGAAAGGACGAGCAACGCCACGAGCGCGGCCACGGGCCATTCCTTCGCGACGGGCGAATCCGGGCTGATCGGGACGGCGTCGCCGTCCGCGAGAACGCCGAGAGCGGCGAAGACGCTGAAGAGGACGCCGGCCCAGATCCAGAGTCCGAGCCGGCTTGCCAGGCTCCGGAGCGCCGGGCTGAGGGAGATATGCCTCCGCCGGCACCGTGCGAACAAGTCGATGACGGCGGCGAGGAACGGAAGAAGCGCGACGAGGAGGACGAACTGAATCGTCCAGCCGCGCAGGAGGCGCGACTCGAAGTAGATGTACGACTGTGTTCCGCGCGCGATCTCCGCCGATTCGTCGAGCGCGCCGACGAGCGTCTGCGCCGAGCGCCCGAGCGCGCCTACCTGCTTCGTCCGGAGCGCGTTGAGCCGGTCACGATCGGGTGGAGGCGGGCGCACGCCGCTCGTCGTCACGGTGAGAGCGGGAATCCCTTGGGCGACGAACGGCGCCTGCTCGTAAAGGCTGAACGGGAACGCGAGATCGACGAGCTGCGACAGCGGCCCCGGCCGTCTCGGCTCGGCGCCGGTCTCGGCGGCGACGCTCGCGTCCGCGGTCGCGACCAGCGCGGGGGCCGCAGAGCGGGCCGTCTCGCCCCCGAAGAAGACTCGGGCCCCCGTCCTTCCGCCCAGCGAGTCGAGATTGACCACCGCGATGATCGAGGCACCGCGCCCCAGCCGCTGTTTCACGAACTCCGGGTCGGCGGTGAACCTCTCGGCGCCGAGGCCTCCGTGTGCACCTCCGTCGGTCGAGAGGAAGAGGACGGTGTGCGCGGGCGGTGTGAGCGCGACGTTTCGCGCGAGCTCGAGAAGAGCCGCGGTGCCGGATGCGTTGTCATTTGCGCCCGGGCTCAGACCGACGTTGTCGCGATGGGCCATGACAACGATCGTCTCCGGCGTGCGGCCGGGGACGACGGCGACGACGTTCTCGAGCTCGCGTTCGCCGAAGCCCGGCACCGTGGCCGTAAACCGCTGGGATTCAGGCTTGAGGCCGTAGTCGCGCAGTCGTGCCGTAACCCAGTCCGCTGCTCGGTGAGCGCCGGGCGAGCCGGGGAAGCGATCCGGGTAGTGCCGGGTGAGCTCGGTTGCGAAGCCGATGGCCGTGGTCTGGTCGAAGGCGGGCTCGAATTGCGGCGCTGGAAGCGGCTCCGGCCTCGCGACGGTGAAGGCCGCGACGAGGACCGGTACGGCGACGACGGTCCACGCCACGCGGTAGATCCGCGTCGAGACGGGACGCTCGAGGGATCCGCGTCGCGGCCGCGTGCGCCCGGGAACGAGATCTCCCGCTTCCTCGGGACTCGGCCTGTCGCTTGGCTTCGCGCGCGAGGGCAGAACCGACAACCCTATCCTGTGTCGGGTGCCACCTAGTGCGACGATCCTGCTCGTCGACGACGAGGAATCCATCCAGAAGCTGCTCACTTTTCCTCTCGAGCAGGACGGATACCGCGTCGTCCAGGCGCGCGACGGGGCCGAGGCGCTCGAGCGATTCGGAGCGGAGGAGATCGACGCCGTAATCCTCGACCTGGCGCTCCCGAGGCTCGACGGGATCGAGGTTTGCCGCCGCCTTCGGGCCAGGAGCGCCGTGCCGATCATCATGCTGACGGCGCGCGCCGACGAGGTGGACAAGGTGCTCGGGCTCGAGATCGGCGCCGACGACTACATCACGAAGCCGTTCTCGATCCGCGAGTTCCGAAGCCGGATCAAGGCGCTCTTGCGCCGAGCCCAGCTTTCACCGGCGCCCGGGGTTCCCGAAGAGCTCGAGGTCGACGGCCTGAGCATCGACCTCGCACGGCGCGCGGTCGAGGTCCACGGACGCCCGGTCCAGCTCACGTACCTCGAGTTCGAGCTGCTCCGGACGCTCGCCGAGAGCCCGGGCCGCGTCTACAGCCGCCAGACTCTCCTCGACAAGCTCTGGGGAGGCTCGGCCTACCGCGACCCGCGCACGATCGACGTGCACGTTCGCCACCTGCGCGAGAAGATCGAGCAGGATCCGAGCGACCCACAGTACATCTTCACCGTTCGCGGCGTCGGCTACCGCTTCCGGGACGGCCGGTGAGGAAGCTGCCCGCACCGGGCGCGACCCTCAGCGTCAAGCTCGCGGCCGTTCTCCTCGGGGTGGTCACGGGTGCGCTCCTGATCGTGTACGTCGTCGTCGTCCCGCGTCTCGAGGACCGACTCGTCGACGCCAAGCTCGACCAGCTCGAGCGAGCGGTGCCCTCCGTCGCCTCCGAGCTGCGCGAAAGTGACAGCCGCGTCGACGCGCAGGACACCGTGACGTTTGCGGCCACGAGCCTCAACGCGCGCGTCGTCGTGCTCGGGCCTCTGGACGAGACGCGCATGATCTCGCTCTACGACTCGAACCCGCTGCGCGGAGACGATGTCGGGGACGACAGAATCGCTCGCGCCGCGCGAGAAACGGGCCTGGCGCGATCCGGGCGTGCGACCCGGGACGAACGCGAGCTCGCGGAGGTTGCCTACCCCCTCGGCGGCGACCTCGTGGTGCTCGTTTCCGCTCCACTCGACGACGTGTTCGCGACGGTCCGCCTCGTGAGGCGAAGCGTCGTGATCGCCGGCCTCGTCGCGCTTCTCGCCTCGGCGGTGGCCGGGTACCTGGCTGCGCTCGGGCTCACCCGCCGCCTGCGCCGACTCGAGCGCGCGGCTGAGGGCATTGCGAGCGGAGACTTCACGGTTCGGGTCGATACGCGCGGGAGCGACGAGGTCGCCGAGCTCGCGCGCGGGTTCGAGTCGATGCGCGAGCGCCTCGGCCATCTCGACCGCGTCCGCCGGGAGTTCATCGCGAACGCGTCCCACGAGCTCCGGACTCCTCTCTTCTCGCTCGGCGGCTTCCTCGAGCTGCTCTCCGATGAAGAGCTCGGCGCCGAGACCCGCCGGGAGTTCCTGGCCGAGACGCAGGCTCAGGTCGAGCGCTTGACGCGGCTCGCGACTGATCTCCTCGATCTCTCGCGCCTGGACGCGGGGCAGCTCCACGTCGAAGAGACGGAGGTGGATGTGGCCGCCGCCGCCCGCACGGTCGCCGAGGAGTTCCGCGCCGTCGCGGAGGCCGGCGGCCACGATTTGCGCGTCTCGGCGAACGGTCCCGTTCACGCCGTCGCGGACGAGCAGCGCCTCGTCCAGATCGCGCGTGTCCTCGTGGAGAACGCGCTCCGTCATACGCCGGCGGGGACGCCGCTCGAGATCTCGGCGGCCGAGGAGAACGGCCGGGCGGTTCTCGTGGTTCGCGACGAGGGGCCCGGCGTCCCGGAAGCCGACCAGGAGCACCTTTTCGAGCGGTTTTACCGCGCCGAGGGAGGCCAAGCGTCGGGCAGCGGGCTCGGCCTTGCGATTGCGTCGGAGCTCGCGACGAAGATGGGAGGTGCCTTGACCGTCAACTCGGTACCGGGAGAAACGGTCTTTCGTCTCGAATTGCCACGTCCAAAGGAGCCGTTTCCACAGGAAAAGGGCACGCCCCGTCACGCCCACGAGACGGCGCACAGGTAAACGAGACCGAGCCCGGCCTCGACGTTGTAGGCGGCAGCTTTGTGTCGTTTCCAACGAGAAAACACGTGAAAACGCGGCCAGAGCGAGGCGCCTGATCACCTACGATGGCCGCACGTGGGCCGCCCTGCCGTCGTCGCCGTCGTCGCGATCGTGTCTGCCTTTCTCGGGGGGGCAGGTGCGCTCTTGCTCGGAAAGGCGACGGGCTGGGTCGAAGGTGAGACCGACACCGTCGTCCTCTCCGTCGTCGACGGCGCAACCCCGGCGGCCCAGGAAAACGATGCAGCCACCGCAGAGACGGGGAAACCGCTCTCCGGCAACGACTTCGATCCGGCTCGTATCTACCGCGAGCGCGCGGAGGGCGTCGTCACCGTCATCGCGCTCTTCGGCCCCCATGCGGATACCGGCGGCGGAGGCGCAGCGCAGGGATCCGGCTTCGTCGCGTCGGCCGACGGCTACGTGCTGACGAACTCCCACGTGATCACGACCGCCGGTGAAGGTGCTCCGAACGGATCCGCCGACGCGGCGACGACGGTGTACGTGGAATTTCGCGACGGCGACCGGATCCGGGCGAAGATCGTCGGCTGGGACGTCTTCGACGACGTGGGCGTCCTGAGGGTCGATCCGAAGGCGCACCCGCTGACAACCGTCCCGCTGGGAGACTCGAACGAGGTCGTCGTCGGTGAGCCGGTCGCTGCGATCGGGAGCCCTTTCGGCCAGATGAGCTCGTTGAGCGTGGGCGTCGTCGCAGCGACGGAGCGTTCGATCGACTCCCTCACCTCGCAGTACAGCCTCGTCGACGCGATCCAGACGGATGCGCCCATCAACCGCGGGAACTCGGGTGGGCCGCTCCTCGATGCGAGAGGTCGAGCGATCGGGGTCAACGCGCAAATACGCAGTGAGTCCGGTACGGCCGAAGGGGTCGGCTTCGCCATCCCGATCAACTCGGCCGTGCGTTCGATGGAGCAGCTTGTCAAGACCGGCCGCGTTCGCTACGCCTGGGTAGGGATCTCGACCCAGACTCTGACGCCCGGGCTGGCTCGGCGCTTCGGCTTTGCGGCTCCCCGCGGCGCCGTCGTTCAGTCAGTTGTGAAGGGGAGCCCCGCCGAGAAGGCGGGCTTTCGTGCGGGGAGCGAGGAGAAAGAGTTCAGCGGTGTCCGTCTTCGCGTGGGCGGCGACCTGATCGTCGCGATCGACGGCGAAGACATCGCCGACGCCGAGGACGTCGTTCGCGCAGTCACGAACCGCCTTCCCGGCCAGAGGGCGCGCTTCACCGTCCTGCGCGGGCCCGAGCGCCGCGTCATCGAGGTCGTGCTCGGCGAGCGGCCTGCGAATCCGCCGCCCACCGACCGCTAGCGCGGCTACGTTGGCGAGGTGCGCGAGCGCCCCGCCGACGACCTGGTTCTCCTCGGCGACAACCTGGACTGGCTCCCGCGCTTCGAAGACGAGACCTTCCAGCTCGCGTACCTCGACCCGCCGTTCAACACGGGCAAGACCCAAACGCGCAGGACGCTCGACGCAGTCGCCGCGAGCGAGGGCGACCGCGTGGGCTTCGGCGGACGACGCTATCGAACGCGGTTGCTCGCCGAGTCCTCCTACGCGGACGTCTTCGAGGACTACCTCGCCTTCCTCGAGCCCCGGCTCCGCGAGGTGCGCCGCCTCCTGACGCGAAGCGGCACGCTCTACTTCCACATCGACTACCGGGAGGCGCACTACTGCAAGCTCCTCCTCGATGAGATCTTCGGCCGCGAGTGTTTCCTGAACGAGATCGTCTGGGCCTACGATTACGGGGCCCGCACGAAGCGCCGCTGGCCGCCGAAGCACGACACGATCCTTGTCTACGTCAAGGACGCGGAGCGCTACTACTTCGATGCGGAGGCGGTCGACCGCGAGCCGTACATGGCGCCCGGCCTGGTGTCGGCCGAGAAAGCCGCGCGCGGGAAGCTTCCGACCGACGTCTGGTGGCACACGATCGTCTCGCCGACGGGACGCGAGAAGACCGGGTACCCGACGCAGAAGCCCGTAGGGGTCGTCCGGCGCATGGTGCAAGCGTCGACGCGCCCGGGGGAGTGGTGCCTCGACTGCTTTGCCGGGAGTGGGACGCTCGGAGCCGCGGCAGCCGAGCTCGGGCGTCGGTACGTTCTCGTCGACTCGAACCCGGCCGCGGTGGCGGTGGCGCGAGAGCGTCTACGGAGCTCGGCTGTGGTGCCGGGAGGGCACGGGCGGCGCGTCGAGGCAAAGTGAGGAGCTCGACGTCTCTCCAGTTATACGCACCCCTGAACGGGGAATAGGGGCGCAGGCGACGAAAGCCGAGGCAGACCTGCGAGATTTCGATGCGGCACGGTGACGATCGCGGCGTGGTTGCGCTGTCCATCCCGGCGAAGGCCGAGTACATCGTTCTGTGCCGTCTCGCACTCGCGGGCCTCGCGCGGGTTCGTGCGCTCGAGGCCGAGACCGTCGCGGATCTGAAGCTCGCGCTCACGGAAGCGTGTTCGAACTCGATCCGTCACGCCTACGCGCAGGGGCGCACGGGCGTGGTCGAGGTCCGGTACGAGCTGAACGGCGAGAAGCTCCAGGTCGAGGTCACGGACGATGGGGCCGGTTTCGACGTCTCGACGCTCGCACCGGATGGCGAGCCCGACGAGGGCGGCCTCGGGATCGCGATCATCCGCGCGCTCACGGACGAGCTCGCCATCGAATCCGACGGCCAGGGCTCGCGTCTGCGGTTTACGAAATATCTCGGCTGAAGCCGCCCTCCCCGATCGTTATTCTCGGCTCAATGCAACTCCAGCAGGTGAACGTGGGGCACAAGGCCCTTGCCGATTACGCGACGATCGCGACCCGGGGGCTGATGGACCAGATCCGCGGGCTCGCGGAGCCGCTCGCCGGGAAGCGGGTCCTCCACCTTTCGGCTACGGCGTTCGGCGGAGGTGTCGCCGAGATCAACTACACCCTGATTCCGCTCATGCAAGACGCCGGCCTCGAGACGGAGTGGCGCGTCATCCACGGCGAAGACGAGTTCTTCGACGTGACGAAGGCCATCCACAACGCGCTCCAGGGCCAGGCGCGTGACCTCACGCGCGAGGAGCAGGACATCTTCGGGCGCTACAACCGGATGAACGCCGAGGCGCTCGAGGGCGAGTTCGACTTCGTGATCGTCCACGACCCCCAGCCGGCCGCGATGATCGAGCATGCGCGGTCAGCCGGGCGTCACTGGATCTGGCGGTGTCACATCGACCTCTCGACGCCACATCGCCAGGTCCTCGAGTTCCTGCTGCCCTGGATCGGAAGCCACGATGCCGCGGTCTTCCACCGACGCGAGTACGTCCCCTCGAACGGCCACCTGCCCGGCGCGTACATCTGGCCGCCGGCGATCGATCCGCTCGCGCCGAAGAACATGGCGCTCTCGCCCGAGGACGCAGCGTACATCCTGGACCAGTTCGGGATCGACGTCGAGCGCCCGCTCATCACCCAGGTATCGCGCTTCGACCCCTGGAAGGACCCACTCGGCGTCATCGAGGCCTGGCGGCTCGTTCGGGCGCGCCATCCCGAGGTTCAGCTCGCGCTTGTCGGATCGATGGCGCACGATGACCCCGAGGGCTGGGACTACTACAACCGCACGGTGGCGGCGGCCGCGGGCGATGAGGACATCTTCATCCTCTCGAACCTGAACAACGTCGGCTCCGTCGAGGTGAACGCGTTCCAGGTCCACTCAGCCGCCGTCGTCCAGAAGTCGATCCGTGAGGGCTTCGGCCTTACGGTCACCGAGGCGCTCTGGAAGGGGCGCCCGATGGTCGCCGGCCGCGTGGGGGGAATCGTCGACCAGATCCAAGACGGCGACACCGGCTTCCTCGTCGACTCGGTCGAGACGTGCGCCGATGCGTTGAACGTCATCCTCGACGACCCGCAGCGCGCACGGCAGATGGCGCTTCGGGGGAAAGAGTTCGTCCGCGGCCGCTTCCTGACGCCGCGCCTTCTGCGCGACTGGCTTGCGCTCTTCAACGGCCTGAACGGCAACGAGACGAGCGAGGTACGCGAGCTCGCCGCCGCCGCCGGTTAGGGCGCCTCCCGCGGGTACGCTGGGGCCGCGTGCCCGCCCGCCGCAAGCTGATCGTTGTCTCGAACCGTCCGCCGGTCACCTTCTGGCGCGCGAACGGTGAGCGGGTCGCGAAGCGCGGAGGCGGCGGTCTCGTCACTGCGCTCAGGAGCCTCGTCGAGTACCACGACGTCACCTGGATCGCGAGTGCGATGGGCGACGAGGACCGGGCCGTCGCCGCGGAGGCCCGCGACGAGGCCGTCGAGGAGAGGGCCCGCGACGGATCCCCCTACCGCCTGCGGCTCGTCTCCCACGACGAGCGTGCGTACGACTGGTTTTACAACGTCGTCGCGAACCCGGTCCTCTGGTTCGCGCAGCACTACCTCTGGGGGCTCGCGACGTCGCCGGACGTGGATCCCGGCCTCCACCACGCATGGACAGGCGGCTACGTGGCCGTCAACCGCAACTTCGCGGAGGTCGTTCTCACCGAGCTCGAACGCGACCCGAACGCCACCGTGTTCTTCCATGACTACCACCTCTACGTCGCGCCCGGCCTCGTTCGAGAGCAGGCGCCTGAGGCCGTGCTCGCGCACTTCGTCCATATCCCATGGCCCCAGCCGGACTACTGGCGCGTGCTGCCGGAGCCGATTCGCCGCGCGCTCCACGAGGGGATCCTCGCCAACGACGTCGTGGGCTTCCACACCGAGCGGTGGCGCCGGAACTTCCTGCGCTGTTGCGAGGATATCGTCGGCGCCGAGGTCGACTACTCCGCCCACGAGGCCAAGGCGGGCGACCGGTTGGTCGCCGCGCGGTCTTGTCCGATCTCGGTCGACCCGCGCGAATTCGAAGAGCTCGCCGAGAGCAAGGAGGTCGTCGCGATCGAGCGCGAGCTCGTCGAGCGCCGGCCGGAGTTCCTCATCCTCCGCGTCGATCGCACCGACCCGTCCAAGAACGTCGTCCGTGGCTTTCGTGCGTTCGAGCTCTATCTCGACGCGCATCCGGAGATGCACCGGCGCGTCGAGATGCTCGCGCTGCTCGACCCTTCGCGTCAGGACATTCCCGAATACGCGGAGTACATGGGGGCGATTCATCGGGCGGCGCGCGTGGTCAACGACCGTTTCCAGCAGGACGATTGGCAGCCGCTCAATCTCCAGATCGAAGACAATTTCGCGCAGGCCGTCGCGGCCTACAAGCAGTACGACGTCCTGCTCGTCAACGCGATCTTCGACGGGATGAACCTCGTGGCGAAGGAGGGGCCGCTCGTCAACACGCGTGACGGCGTCCTCATCCTCTCCGAGAACGCCGGTGCCCACGAGGAGCTCGGCCGTCACGCGCTGAGCGTGAACCCGTTCGACGTCGAGGGGCAGGCGCAGGCGATCCACCAAGCGGTCTCGATGGCCGCGGACGAAAAGCGGGCCCGGCTCGAGGCGATCCGCGAGCGCATCCGCGACCATGACATCGGAAGCTGGATCGAAAGCCAGCTGCGCGACGTCGACCGTGCGCGCGCCCGCCGCGAACCTAAGATTCCTGCGTAGTGGGACAACCGACACGCGCTTCTCTGAGCCACGTCCGCGAGACGGGCGAAATCCATATGGTCGACGTGGGCGCCAAGGCGGTCTCGCACCGGCGGGCGATCGCGCGCGCGCTCGTTCGCATGCGCCCGAAGACGGCGGCCGCGCTTCGGTCGCTTCCGAAGGGCGACGCGCTCGCGACGGCACAGGTGGCCGGGATCATGGCCGCGAAGCGGACGGCCGAACTCATTCCGCTCTGTCACCCTCTCCCGTTGTCGGCCATCGACGTCCGCGTTGCCATAACTGACAACGGAGTGGAGATCGAGGCCGCCGTCGAGACAACCGCGCAGACGGGTGTGGAGATGGAGGCCCTCACGGCCGTGTCAGTGGCGGCTCTGACCATCTACGACATGGCGAAGGCGATCGACAAGGAGATGGTCGTGACCGACGTCCATCTCGTCGCCAAGACGAAGACGCCGCCCGAGTGAAGGCCGCGGTTCTGACCGTCTCAGACGGCGTCTCGCGCGGGGAGCGGGACGACAAGAGCGGCGATGTCCTCGAGGAGCTCCTCGTCGGCGAGGGATACGACGTGCTTCGGCGCGTCGTCCCGGATGACGCGGACGAGGTCGCCCGGGCGATCCGCGAGCTCGCGGCCGAGGCGCTCCTCGTCCTTACGACGGGGGGAACTGGGATGGCGCCCCGCGACGTGACACCGGAAGGTACGGCGGCCGTCGTCGATCGGACCGCGCCCGGTATTGCCGAGGCCTTGCGCGCCGACTCGATCACGAAGACACCGCACGGGCTCCTCGGACGCGGCGTCGCCGGGGTCGTCGGATCGACGCTCGTCGTCAACCTGCCGGGGTCGCCGGGGGGGTGCCGAGACGGGTTCGCCGTTCTCCGACCGGCGCTCGCACATGCGCTCGGGCTGATCGCAGGCGAGCCGACCGGACACCGGCAGACGTGAGTGACGCCCGGGCGACCGTGATCCGGGCGCGCGGGCTCGAGCGGCGCTTCGGCGAGAAGCGGGCCGTCGCCGGTCTCGATTTCGATGTCGCGGCCGGTGACTTCCTCGTCGTCACCGGCCCGAACGGAGCGGGAAAGTCGACGCTCCTCGCGCTTCTCGCCGGGCTCCTCGCTCCGACGAGGGGCGCGCTCGAGGTGGCGGTCGAGCGGCACGAGGTCGGGTACCTCGCGCATGAGCCGCTCCTCTACCGCGAGCTCACCGCCTTCGAAAACCTCGACCTCTTCGGGCGGCTCTACCGGGTTCCGGAGCGGCGAGAGCGGATCGGGATGCTGCTCGAGCGCTTCGGCCTCTGGGACGCACGGCGCGAGCGGGTCGGGGCCTTCTCGCGCGGGATGGCGCAGCGCCTCGCCCTGTGCCGCACGCTTCTCCACGAGCCGCGGCTCCTCGTGCTCGACGAGCCGTACGCGGGTCTCGACGCCGAGGGCGCGTTCTTGCTCGACGGCGAGCTCGAGGCGCTCGTGTCGTCCGATACATGGAGCGTGGCATCGG
>JACCYG010000302.1 GCA_013696595.1 Actinomycetota bacterium
TCGGCTCGAGCCGACGCTCCTGTCCCCTCGACCCATGAGACTTCGCCCGCGGCGCGGTGGCCGCCGGCTGGCCGGATGAGCGTGGGCGAGCTTCCCGTGCGCCGTCACTCTCGGCCCAAACTCGGGCGCGTGGGCTTGTGCTGGCAGGCGACAAGGCATCCGCCGCACCGCCGGATTCGAAGACAGCGAGATCGACGCCCTCCTTCGGGCGCCGCTCGGGCCCTGCCTCCGGGGCGGAAGCCTCCGGGCCCGCCGGCACGACGGTCTCCACGTCGAGAAGAGCCTTCTCTGCTGGAAGCGGCTTGGGGAGGCTCGGCAGGGACAATGCTCCAGGCCCATGCGAGCCCGTGACGGCGTAGAAGAAAAACGCAAGACCGACCAACACTGCCGGGGCGTGTTCGAGCGAGAGGCCCTGGCCAAGGGGCGAGCCTAGGTAGCTACGCGGTTTCGGCCTGAAGGGGCTCGACACGGCTTGTTCGTCCTCCTTCCTCACCAAGGCGAGGTGGACCTGCGCTAGCCGCATCGGCAGGGCTCGACTCTGCTTCCTAATCCGTATCGGCGATCGACGAATCGACTTTAGCGAGAGCCGTCAGGCATTTCTTGCCTGACGTGGTTCCCGGTTTGCGCTGCGTCCGGGAACCTGCCTAGACTCTTGCGGCGATGCCGATGTACGAGTTCGTGTGCATGGAGTGCGAGAGCCATTTCGAGGAGCTCCTACGCTTCGACGAAGCGGATCCGAACTGCCCCGACTGCGGGTCGGTGAAGACGAATCGCCAATTCTCCGTGTTCGCGGCGCACGGCACCGCCGGGCAGCCGAGCTTCGGCGGAATGGCCGGGGGCGGATGTTGCGGCGGAAGCTGTGGCTGCGGCTAGCGATTCCCTAACCCGTCAATCGACCCTCAGCGACTACGCCGCTCAGGTGGCCGGCTGTACGCGCTGCCGGCTTGCGCAAGGCCGGACGCAGGTGGTCTTCGGCGTCGGCGATCCGGACGCCGACCTCATGTTCGTCGGGGAGGCACCCGGATTCCACGAGGACCAGCAGGGCTTTCCTTTCGTCGGTCAGGCCGGAAAGCTGCTCGACCGCCTACTGGCCGGGATCGGCCTCGAGCGTGGTGACGTCTATATCGCGAATATCTTGAAATGCCGACCTCCGGGAAACCGCGATCCTCAGCCCGACGAGATCGAGGCTTGTGAGAGTCACCTCTTTCGTCAGATGGAGCTGATCGAGCCGCGCGTCGTCGCCACACTAGGCAACTTCGCGACCAAGCTTCTCTCGGGCAAGCAGCACGGCATCACCCGTGTTCACGGTGTCGTGCAGGAGACGACCCTCGGCGGGCGCAGGGTCGCCCTCTATCCGCTCTACCATCCGGCTGCTGCGCTCTATACGCCCGCGATGCTGCGGACGCTCGAGGAGGACTTCAGCCGCATCCCGGCCTTGCTCGAGCACGAGCTGCCGGCGCCCGCGCCGGTGATCCAGCTTCCTGTCCGCCGACCGCTCGCGACGGCGACGGCCCAGGAGCAGCTCGGTCTGTTCTAGTCGCTCTCATCCGCGCGAGGGGTTCGCCTACGCGTGCCTTTTCGAGGACATTTTCCTCACTCGCGTGGGCGTGTTTCGTGACATTTCGTCACCCACGGGTGCGTTTTGTCGCGTTACGCTGACGCTTGAGTAGGGGGGCGGGTCGGGCCCGAGATTCCCGCGCGCGGGCAACTAACTGGACCGGCGGCGCTTCTGACGGGTGCGTTCGGACCTGTCACCGCCCGGCTCGAACGGACGATCCGCCTGGCTGCGGGCACTAGCCTGTGAGGATGGCCGAGTTCGAATCGCATTCGCCCGGAGAGACAGAGCGAATCGCCGCGGAGCTCGCGCGCGCACTTGAGATCGGCGACCTCGTGACGGTCTCAGGCGAGCTTGGCGCCGGCAAGACGACGTTCGTCCGCGGCGCGTGCCGTGCTCTCGGCGTGACGGCCGCCGTCACAAGCCCGACCTACGCGATCGGGAATCGCTACCGCGGCCGTGTCGACATCTCACATCTCGACCTCTACCGATTCGACTCGATGTCCGAGCGCGACTGGGGCGATCTAGAGGAGTACTTCGACGGCGCGATCGCTTTCGTCGAATGGCCTGAGGTTGCCGGCGCGTACCTATCCCACGCGCGGACGCGGGTCCGTTTGCGGCTCGACGAGGACACACATAGACTCATCGAGGTCCAGAGCGCGTAAAACCCCTGGAAATCGGGCTTTCTCACCTGTGCTGACCCTCGCGTTCGATACGGCGACGGACGTAGCGGCGAGCGCTCTCGTCCGGGCTTCCGAGGTGCTCGGAGAGCGTGCGTCCCGCGCGGTGCGGATCCTCGAGGATGTCGATGCTCTGCTCGGCGATGCGGGCCTCGGCGCAGAGTCCATCGACGCCATCGTCGTCGGAACGGGGCCGGGAAGCTATACGGGTCTTCGCATGGGCCTCATCACGGCGCGGACGCTTTCGCTCTCACTGGACGTCCCGGTCGCGGGGGTCTCGACGCTCGACGCGCTCGCAGAGGGTAGCGGCGGGGCGGTACCGGTGATCGATGCCCGCCGCGGCGAGATCTTCACGCTCGTCGACGGCGAGCCGCGCTGCCTTGCGCCCGACGCTCTCGACGTCCGGGCGGGTACGACGTACGTCGGCGACGGTGCTGTCCGCTACCGCTCGATGATCGAAGCGGCCGCCGGGGTCGTCCCCGAGGACCGAGACCGAGTTCACGTTCCGTGGGCGCGGAATCACGTTCTTCTGGCCGAAGACTTCGGCCCCGCAGAGGCAGTCGAGCCCCTTTACCTTCGGGCTCCCGACGCGGAGCGGCGCCTGCGGGCATGACCTTCGACCTTCGCCGTCTGACCATCGCCGACCTGAACGCGATCGAGCGCATCGAGCGCGAGGCTTATCCGACGCCGTGGTCGCGGTCGATGTTCGCGGGCGAGCTCGCCAAGCCGTCGTCGCTTTCGCTCGGCGCTTTCGACGAGGACGCCGCGGGCACACTCGTCGGTTACCTGATCATCTCGCGCTACGTCGACGCCTGGCACATCATGAACGTGGCCGTCGCGCGGGACTACCGAAGGCAAGGCATCGCCAAGTGTCTGCTCGACGAGCTTTTCCGCCTGACGGAGGACGACCCGAGGCGGGGGTACACGCTCGAGGTCCGCGTCTCGAACCTCGACGCGATCGCCCTCTACGAAAGCGCGGGCTTTCAAGCCACGGGAGTCCGCCGCGGCTACTACACCGACAACCGCGAGGACGCGTTGATCATGTGGAAGGACCCGATTGCAAGACCGGTCGCGTCGCGAGCACAGGAAGCATGAAGAAGGGGCCCCACGGGGGAACATGGTTTCCCCCGTGCTGAACCGCGAGGATGCCCTGATTACGTGGAAAAACCCGATCGCGAAGCCGCTCGCGTCGCGGGCGCAGGGCCGTTGATCCTCGGGCTCGAGACCTCGTGCGACGAAACGGCGGCTGCCCTGGTCACACGGGATGGTCGCATCCTCTCGAACGTCGTCGCCTCGCAGGCGGAGCTCCACGCTCGCTACGGCGGCGTCGTGCCCGAGGTGGCGTCGCGACGACACCTCGAGCTCGTCACGCCTGTCGTCGAGGAGGCACTCGCCCGAGGGAAGAAGACGCTCCACGACGTCGAGACGGTTGCCGTCACGCGCGGGCCGGGTCTGATCGGGGCGCTTCTCATCGGTGTCTCGGCCGCCAAGGCGCTCGCGTGGTCGCGGCGGCTCCCTCTCGTTCCGGTCGACCATCTCCACGGCCACGTAGCGGCGCTGTATCTCGATCCCGAACAGGTCGAGCCGCCGTTCCTCTGTCTGCTCGCGAGCGGAGGCCACACACTCCTCCTCGAGGTCGCCGAGAAGTCCGGATTCCGTGTGCTCGGAAGGACCCTCGACGACGCCGCCGGAGAGGCGTTCGATAAGGGGGCACGCCTCCTCGGTCTTGGCTATCCGGGAGGCGCTGCGCTTGATCGTCTTGCGCGCATGGGCGACCCTGAGGCGTACCGCTTTCCAGTCGCGCGGGTCCCAGGCCTCGACTTCTCGTTCTCCGGGCTCAAGACGGCGCTCGTCTACGCCGTCCGGGGGCTGGACGCGGGTGAGCTCGAGCGGCGCCGAGCCGACCTCGCGGCGAGCTACCAGCGTGCCATCGTCAAAGCACTCGTCGAGCAGACGCTCGCAGCGGCCAAGAGCGGGAAAGCATCCCGTATCGCCGTCGTCGGGGGCGTCGCGGCGAACTCCGAGCTTCGGTCCGCGATTCCCGATGCCGCGCTCGCACCACTCGATCTCTGCACCGACAACGCGGCGATGATCGCCTCCGCAGCGCGGTTCACCCCGGCCACCCCCTTTCCCGAGTATCTTGCTCTGGATGCGTATGCCTCGGCGGCCTAGCGCTCCGTTCGGTCGCGCTGCGTACATCCGAACGACCGCGCTCGCGATCGTCGCCCTAGTCGCTGCGACGTTCGTGGTCGCCGACCCCGTTCGGGGTGCCGGGGAATCCGCTTTCCGCGCAGCGGCCGCCGCATGGGACGGGGTCTTTGGCGATCGGCCCAAGCCCGCGTCGGCGCAACGGATGATCGTCGTCCTGTCGACTCCCTCGCTTGCCGATCGGATGAATGACGACCCCGACGCCGCGCCGGATGACCAGAAGCGGTGGGTCGCGGAGGCAGACGCCTCCCAGCGCCTCCTGATCGCCCGGCTCGCGTCCCGCGGTGTGAAGGTCGACCGCGAGTTTTCCTTCACGAGGACCTTGAACGGCTTCTCGGCGCTCCTCGACCCCCGCGCCCACGCCGAGCTCGAGCGGACGGCCGGGGTTGCGGGCGTCTATCCGGTCCGGACCGTGTACCCGGCCTCCGTCGTCTCGCAGACGCTCGCCCGACCCGAGTTCCGGCCTGGCGGGGGGCGCCGGCCGGACGTTTCGCTTCCGGGCTTCGACGGAAGCGGCGTCACGATCGCGCTCCTCGACAGCGGGGTGGATCTCGACCACCCGTACCTCGGCGGGCGCGTCCTTGCCGGGGTCGACCTCGTCGACAGCGACCGCCTGGCGGTTGCGGAGCCGAAGCCGGATGAGCCGAAGCGGCTCGAGGAGCACGGGACGCGGATGGCAGGCATTCTCGTCGGCGCCGGCGGCCCCGCCGGGCTGACCGGTGTTGCGCCCGGAGCGCTGATCTTCCCGATTCGCGTGCTCGGCTGGGAACGGGCCGCGGACGGCTCCTACGCCCTGCTCGGCCGCAGCGATGTCCTGATCGCGGGAATCGAGCGGGCCGTCGATCCCGACGGCGACGGGGACGTCGAGGACGCGGCGAGGATTACGCTGGCCGCAGTGAACGAGCCTTACGCGTCGTTCGCCGATAGCCCGGAATCTCGCTCGGTGACGGGCGCGGCTCTCGTCGGGACGCTCGTCGTCGCCCCGACGGGAAACGACGGGCGAGCCGGCCGTGGGTTCGGAACGGTGGGTTCACCCGGTGGCGCGCCCGCCGCACTGACCGTCGGCGCACTCGACGCCCGGCGCACCGTCTTGATGGCGAGGACGGTCCTCCGGGTCGGCTCCGAGACGACTCTCGACTCCGCCGCCCGCGTGCTTGGATCCGTCCACCCCGGAGGCTCGTTGCCGGTCACGGGTCTTCTCGGCCCCTCACTTGCCGATCCGCAGCGGGCGGAGACGGCCGCCGTTGGCGGGGCGGTGCTGGCCGACTTCTTCGACAAGGAAGGGGTAAGCAGGGTCGCGGGCCGCGCCGCGCTGATTCCAGCCGGGGACGGCGGTCTCGAAGTCAGAGCCAAGAACGCGGTTACCGCCGGTGCGAGCGCTCTCCTCGTCTACGGGACGAAGCTGCCCGCCGGTGCGCTCGACCTTGAGGAGGCGACCGCGATACCGGTCGTCGCGCTTCCCGAGGAGGAAGGCGGCGACGCGCTCGCGGCGCTAGCCAGAGGCGAGGCGGTTTCCGTCTCGTTCGGACGAAGCGAGCCGCATCCGAACCGTGCGGCCGACCGTGTCGCACCGTTTTCATCCGGTGGGGTGGCGTTCGACGGCCGCGTGAAGCCGGACGTCGTCGCCCCGGGCGTCGGGATCGCGACTGCGGACGCCGGCGGGAACCCTGACGG
>JACCYG010000322.1 GCA_013696595.1 Actinomycetota bacterium
GCGCGAGCGCCTCGGCGCGCTCGCGCAGGCTCGCGTCGGCTGCGAGCGCGAGGATCAGAGAGCCTTCGAGGCGGATCGTGTTGATTCCGAGCACCCGGCCGCTCTCGTCTACGACTGGGCCCCCGGACGAGCCGCGCACGAGCGGGGCCGTGTGCTCGATGCTCCCGGTGATGCGACGCCCACGCGGGCCGCGGAACGAGCGTCCCGTCGCGGAGACGAGCCCGAACGTCGTTCGCAGCCCGCGGCCGCCTGGGTTCGCGAGCGCGAAGACGGGCGTGCCGACCACCGGCTCCGTGCCGTTCTCGCTCCATTTGACCGGCGGCGCAGGGCCTGTCTCGACCGAGATGACCGCGAGATCGCCGTCGGCGTCGACGCCCGCCACCCGGCCCGTCGCCTCCCGGCCGTCGGCGAACGTGACCGTCACCTCGTCACGTCGCAGGTTGTGCGCGTTCGTCAGGATCGAGCCTTCGCCGGTCACGATCCCGGACCCGAAGCCCCAGCCCCGGCCGAGACCGACCACCGACGGGCCCACGTCGCGGGCCACCCGGCCGACCGCTTCCTGAAGCTCTTGCAGGACGCTCATTTGCGTCTCCTTCCGGCGCGGGCGGGCCAGGCCCGCCCTAACTAACTTGCGGATTGCAAGTTACTACAGACGGTCGGGGTCACGCCGCTACGATTCTCGCGTGAGCGCGCCGCGCTCGGACTCGCCGCTCGAAGAGGCGGTCGCCCGCGTCGGCGACCGCTGGACCCTGCTCGTCGTCGATGCGCTCCTGAACGGGCCACGGCGCTTCAACGAGCTCGCCGAGGACGTGGCCGGGATCGCCCCGAACATCCTCACGCAACGCCTTCGGCACCTCGAGCGTGAGGCGCTCGTGTTCGCCCGCCCGTACTCCGACCGCCCCCGCCGTGTGGCCTACGAGCTAACGGAGCGCGGCCGCGACCTCGCAGGCGCGCTCCGGCTCCTCTCCGAGTGGGGGTCGAGCGACGCCGAGGATCCGGAGTATCTGCGCCATACGGCCTGCGGGAGCCGTCTCGCTGCGCGCTGGTACTGCGAGACGTGCGAGCGGGCCGTGGACGAGACCGAGGCTGTCGATTCCGAGTTCGTGTAGGGGCGAGGCATGTGCACCCGCTTGTGAGCGATTCCAAAAGAACGGACTGTTTTCGGCATAAAAGTCGCCCGAGCGGGGACCGTGCTAGTGAGGGGCTGTCCGAACGACGACAGCCCGTTGAATCGAGACGCAACGAAAGGACGGACATGGGAATCATCGGCTGGATCCTCCTCGGGCTCGTGGCCGGCGTGATCGCGAAGGCGGTCCTTCCCGGCGACGATCCGGGCGGCATCATCGTGACGATCCTGATCGGGATCGCAGGCGCTTTCATCGGCGGCCTGGTCGCGAAGGCGCTCGGCTTCGGAGACCCGATCGACGAGTTCTTCGATTTCAGCACCTGGCTCGCGGCCATCATCGGCGCGGTCGTCCTGCTGCTGATCTACCGGATGCTCGTCGGAAGGCGAAGCGCGCGCGGCGCCGTCTAGCGGCACGCTCCATCGATTGCGCGGCGGCGCCGAGAGGCGCCGCCGCGCCTGTCGGCCTGCGTCGCAGATTTTTCTTGCGCCAGGAACCCGTATATTCGTGCCGTAGGGACAAGGGAGAACTCAACGGAGGTGAGGGTTTTGCGCAAGCACTTTGCTGTGCGCGTGCTGCTGCTGACCGTAGTAGCCGCGCTGGCGCTCGCGTTCGCCGGCGTGGCGAGCGGGGCGACCTACATCGTGCTGTACAAGTCATCGGCGGTTCCTGCGGACGCGAGCACCAGAATCGGCAAGGCGGGCGGGACGCTCGTGGTGAGCTACGACCAGATCGGCGTTGCGATCGCGAAGTCCGACAACTCCTGGTTCCGGACGAGTCTCTTGAAGGACAGCCGAATCGACGGCGTCGCCTCGACGGAGGGCTTCGGATCTCAGGTCGCACCGGTCGAGACCGGATCGCACGACGGCGATGGAGGACCAGGCGATCTGCCGAATGCCCCCGCGGCTGACGCCGATTCGCTGTCGCCGCTTCAGTGGGATATGCGGCAGATCCATGCTCCCGAGGCCCACGCGATCACGGGCGGGAGCCCGCTAGTCGTCGTCGGCGACATCGACACGGGTCTCGATTACCACCATCCTGACCTCGCGCAGAACATCGACTTCTCGCGTAGCGCCTCGTGCGAGAGCGGCGCTCCGGATCAGAATCCGGCAGCCTGGGACGACAGGCACGGTCACGGAACGCACACGGCCGGCACGATCGCGGCCGCTTCGAACGGCATCGGGATCGTCGGCGTCGCGCCGAACGTGAAAGTCGCCGGGATCAAGTCGTCGAATGACGACGGCTACTTCTTCCCCGAGATGGTCATCTGCTCGTTCATGTGGGCCGGCGGAGCGGGCTTCGACCTGCCGCCGGCGGGCCCAGACATCGCCCCGACCGTAGGCCCGCGGGTCGACGTTACGAACAACAGCTACTTCGCCGACCCGTTCCTCTACAACTGTCGCAACGACCCTGTGCAGCGGGCGATCTGGAAGGCCGAAAAGCGCGCGATCGACTTCGCAGAGAAGCAGGGAGTCGTTCATTTCGCATCGCTCGGAAACGATTCGGACGACCGGGCGCATCCGGCGTTCGACGTCATCAGCCCGGACTTCCCGCCCGGTTCCGAAGAGGAACGAGAGGTCACGAACGCCTGTGTCGTGATCCCGGTCGAGGTCGACGGCGTCATCGGCGTATCGGCCGTGGGTAACGCTCGGCAAATCGACGGCGACGACGATCCGAATGACTACCTGAAGTCCTTCTACTCGTCGTACGGCGTCGGCGTGACCGAGGTCACGGCTCCCGGCGGCGACAGCGTCTTCGGACGCACGGCCGAGGCCCCGAACGGTCGCGTCCTTTCTACGTGGCCGGCGGACAGCTTCTGCAGGCCTGACCGCACGGTCGTCGATCCGAACGAACCGACTGCCGTCTACTGCTACGCGCAGGGGACTTCGATGGCCGCACCGCACGCATCCGGCGTCGCGGCTCTCATCATCAGTCGGTACGGCAATCTGAAGAGTCCGCAGAACGGGAAGATGCGGCCCGGCTCGGTCGCCGCCTATATTCAGCAGACTGCGGATGCCCAGCCG
>JACCYG010000334.1 GCA_013696595.1 Actinomycetota bacterium
GACGAGGAGGAAACCGGCGAGGTCGTTCAGGACATCTCGCGCTAGAAAAGCCAGTCGGTGTTTGAAGGGGCGGGCGTAATCCGCCCCTTCGCATCTGTAGGAGCCGGTCATGACCGGCTCCGGGCGAACCGGTACGCCCTTTAAAGGGTGCGTGACGACCAGAGGATCGCCGCGAGGAGGACGCTCACCGCGGCGACGACGAGGCCCACGATCCAGGCCTCCACCTCCTGTGAGTCGAGAATCGCGGCGAGCGCGGTCCCGATGCCGATGATGCCGCCCGTGGCGACCAGGCGGACGAAGAAGGATTCGACGCGTGGACGACCCGTACGAGCGGGAATGAAGCCGCTGGACGCGTCGGAGGCCGGGTCGCGCGCCGAGGATCGATCGTCGGTCCGATCTCGACGAAAGAGCGCCACGGCGCAGGATTCTATGCGGTGCCCACAAGCACCGAGCGAATCGCCTGGTGGCTTTCCTCGTCCGGCGACTCCGTGATCACGGTCGACGGGCGGTCGAACCGCGCCAGCGCCTCCGCGAGCGGCTCCGCCCGCAGTGTTCCCTCGCCGTAGCTCAGGTGCTTCGTCTCGTTTCGGTTCGCGTAGGCGATGTCGGAGAAGTGGATGTGGAACGGCGCGCCGGGCTCGAGCACCTCGTCGGCGAGGGCGAGCACGCCGGTGAACGCTTCGGTGGTGATGAAAGCGCCGTCGGTGACCGCATGGAGGTGCGCGAAGTCGATCACCGGGCGGACCCACGGCAGCCGTGTGGCGACCGCGAAGACGTCCTCGGCCGTGCCGAGCTCTCGCACGCGCCCCATGATCTCGATCCCGAACGGGACGACGCGGCCCTTAGCCTCGAGTCGCTCGCGGAGCTCCGCCAGTTGCTCCACCACCGCGTCAAGCGCGTTTTCGCGGGTGCGGCCGAGGAGGAAGCCGGGATGGAAGACGATCAGCTCCGCGCCGCACGCGACGGCCACCCCGGCCGAGTGGTCGAGCATCCCGGTCGCCCGGCGATGCTTCTGGTCGCGCTCGACGTGTCCCATGAAGGCAGCGATCGGGGCATGGATGGAGAGCGCGATGCCCGCGTCGCGCGCGAGCTCGCCGAGCCGCGTCGCCCAGGCGTATTCGTCCTTCATCCAGAAGCCGCTCGCGAAGTCGACCTCGCAGGCCGTGTAGCCGCGCTCGACGAGGATTGCCACCGCCTCTTCGGGGCTCTCCCGGCTCGGAAGCCCGGACGGCCCGTAGCGGATCTCGCCCACGGCGAGAGCCTAGTCCGACCCGCCCGTAGAATCGCGCCATGGCGCGCTACACGATCAAGAACCTGAAGAAGGACGTCGAGGACCAGGCGCCCAAGTTCGGGCTTTCTCCGGGCCTCGAAGGGCGTTTCGCGAGCCAAGAGCTCCAGTGCGAGAACTTCGGCATGAGCTACCAGCGCCTCGCGCCGAATTTCCGGATCCCGTTCGGCCACAAGCACGCTCGGCAGGAGGAGCTCTACGTGGTCGTGGGCGGAGGGGGACGCGTGAGGCTCGACGACGAGGTCGTCGAGCTCGAGCAGTGGGACGCCGTGCGCGTCGACAAGGACACGACCCGCAACTTCGAAGCGGGGCCGGAGGGCGTCGAGATCCTCGCGTTCGGCGCCCCCGCGACCGGTCCCGGCGACGCCGAGATGATCCCGGGGTGGTGGAGCAACTAGACGCGTCGCGGCGGCTCGACCGCGCAGGCCACAAGCCCGCGGAGGCGTAGAGCGAGAACGCCGGCTAGGAGTCCGAGCGAGGCGACGCCGAGGAAGGGCTGGATCGGACCGAAGTAGCTGAGGGCACCGCTCGCTCCGAGCGCGGCGACGACGAGCTTGTTGCAGATCGGACAGCCGACGGCGAAGAACGAGCCGACGCCGCCGCCGAACGCTGAGCCCGCCCCGCGGGCTCGAGGGGCTCGCGGACCAACGCGGACGAAGGTCGCCGCCACGAGGCCGGAGAGAAGCGCCGAGACAGCCCAGATCGGGTAGTTCCACCAGACGACCGGGGTCATCCGGCGGTAGAGCGACGTCGGGACGAGGTCGGTCGCGATGCCGGTGACGAGTGCCACCGCCACCGCGACGAGGAGCGCGGTGACCCAGCGACGCAGCGGCCAGGCCGCGAGCTCCGCCAGGACGACGCCTGCTCCCGCACGGCCGCTGCTCTCCGGTAGGGCGAGGTCGCTCATCGGACGAGAGAGTCTAGGCGGCGGGCGGGGACGCGCCTGATTGCGTCCCCGCCC
>JACCYG010000017.1 GCA_013696595.1 Actinomycetota bacterium
AGCGAGGGCGAACTAGACTGGGCTCGCCGCGCCCGGCTCGTAAAGGAGGGGATCTGACTCACGTGGCAGCCCGCGGAGTGACCGGTGCGGATGCGCTGCGTCCGGACGATCTCGCGCGCCTGCTGCGCCGGAGCGTCGACGTCATCCGGGAGAACCAGGATGAGGGCGGCGCCTATCTGGCCTCGCCGAGCCTGCCCACGTACCGCTTCAGCTGGTTTCGCGACGGAGCCTTCATCGCCGATGCGATGAGCCGGGCCGGGCAGGCCGAAAGCGCCGAGGCGTTCTTTCGCTGGTGCGCCGACATCGTGATCGCGCGTGGGGACCGGATCGAGAGCCTGATCGCCCGTCACCGCGCGGGCGAGGCGATCGACCGGGACGAGCATCTCCGTTGCCGCTACCGCCCGGACGGGAGCGAGGGCGACATGCCCTGGTCGAACTTTCAGCTCGACGGCTACGGGATGTGGATCTGGGCGCTCGGCGCCCATGCGTCACGCCACGCGCGGAGCGTCGAGCCGTTTGCGGACGCGGTCGTGCTCTCGGCCCGCTACCTCGCCGAGTTCTGGGACGAGCCCTGCTTCGACTGGTGGGAGGAGCGCTTCGGCTGCCACACGGCCACGCTCGCCGCCGTCCACGCGGGCCTGGTGACGGCGGGAGAGCTCGACTCGCGAGCCGCGGACGCGGCCGAGGCGGCGAACCGGATCGCGGCGACGGTTTGGGCTGAAGGCGTCGTCGACGGCCGCCTGGCGGGCGAGCTGGGCGACCCGCGAATCGACGCGAGCCTCGTGGCTTGTTCGACGCCCTTCCGCTTGCTCGATCCGGACGAGCCGGTCGTCGAAGCAACCGTGCGTGCCCTCGAGGCGGAAATCGCGCACGGCGGCGTGCACCGATATCCGGGCGATTCCTACTACGGAGGCGGCGAGTGGCTCCTGCTCGCGGCTCTCCTCGGCTGGCACTACGCCGAGGCCGGGCGTCGGGACGACGCGTGGGCTCAGCTCGCATGGGTCGCCGCGCAGGCGAACGAGGCCGGGGATCTCCCGGAACAGGTCGAGAGCCACCTCGAGACGCCGTCGGCGCTCGACGATTGGGTACGGAAGTGGGGGCCGTCCGCGTCGCCGCTCCTCTGGTCGCACGCGATGTTCGTCACGCTCGCACTCGACTTGGGGTTGTCGCTTGAATAAGCCGCGGACATTCGCGATCGTCGGCGGCGGCCTCGCCGGGTTCACGGCCTACGCGACCCTCCGCCACGGGGGTCTCGAGCCCGACGAGATCGCCGTCTTTGGAACCGATTCAGATCCAGCGGCCGCGTGGCGCCGACGGGCGGCGTCGATCCGCCAGCGGCGCATGCGCTCCGAGAGCGACGGCCATTGCTATCCGACCTCGTTCCCCGGCCTTGCGGTCCGCGAAGCGATGCGACGGCGGACGCCCGCGCCGCTCGTCCAGACGATCTTCGACTGGTACAACCCGACCGTCGACGACTTTCTCGAGCACGTTGCCGCCCTCCGCGAGCGATCGGGCTGGGACGCGAGCTTCGTACACGCCCGCGTAAATCGCGTTCGGTCCGTCGAGGGCGGTTTCGACCTCGCCGGCCACGGTGTCTTCCGCCACGTCTTGCTCGCGCCCGGCCACCCAGGCCTCGCCCTGCCCCCGGAGCTGGCTGAGGACGGGCGCATCGTCCACGCCTACGAGCCGCACGACTACGCCGATCACGTGGCGGTCGTCGGCGCCGGGATGGCGGCCGCAACGGAGTGGGTGAACGCTCTCGCCGCCGGCTCGTCCGTTGTGTCCGTTCGCCGCCGCGAGCCGGAGCGGCGGCCGCTCAACGTACCCCGCGAGGTCTTCACCCGCCGGGGCCTCGCCGCCTTCCACGCGCGAACGCCGGCCGAGCGCGGCGCACTTCTGCGCTCGTGGCTCGGCCCGTCCTATCCGCCTGGCCGGAACTGGGACGAGCCGATCGAGCAGGCGGCCGGGGCCGGCCGCTTTCGGGTCGCGGCCGAAGTCGACGGGGCCGAGCAGATCGTCTGTGCGACCGGCTTTCTGCGCGGATACCAGCACGACCCGCTGCTCGCGCGCCTGGTCGCCGAGAACGGGCTCGAGACCGTCGACGGATGGATCGTGCTCGCGCCCGACTCGACCGTTCCGGCGCTGACGGACGCGGACCGGACGCTCGCCGTCGCCGGTGTCCCCGGCCAGCTGGCCTTTCCCGCCGCGGACACTCTGGCCGGCGCGAAGTACGCGGGACGCCGCTTCCTGAACCGGGTGAGGCGATGGCGTACACGCTGAGAGGCCGGCTCGAGACACGCCTCGCCGCGACGCTGACACCGCTCCTGGCGGCCGGCGTCCTCGCTCTCTTCCTCCGGGAATGGTGGCCGCTCGCGTTGGCCGCGCTCATGGTCGGCGTCGGTGTCGCGCTCGACGTCGCGGTCTACCACCGCGCCCTTTCCTATCAGGCCGGCTGGCTCGCCCTCCCGCTCGGGGCGCTCGAGCTGGCGCTCGTGATGGCCCTCGTCTGGCTCGCCGGAGTCCCCGCTCCGCTCGACGCTGCGCTTGCGTTCTACGCCGGGTCGTGGCTCCTGGCCCAGGTCCTCGGCCACGCCGTCTTTCCGCTTGCTCGGCTCACGTACGCCGAGGACGGGGGCGAGCTCGGCCGCGCTGGGCCGATCCTCGCCGCCGCGGTCCTCGCCTTCGTCGCGTTCGCGGGCGGGACGGCGTGGGGAACGAGGCCGCCGACGGTCCACCTGGACGCGGGCGTCCACCGGGGCCCACTCCTCCTCGACGAGGCGCAGAGGATCGTCGGCGAGCGCGGCACCGTCGTCCAAGGCGGGATCGTCATCACGGCCAACGACGTGACCGTCCGGGGCGTGACCGTGATGGGCGGCACGAACGGAATCGAGATCGAGAGCGCGGAGAACGTCCTGCTCGACGACGTCACGATTGTCGACGCGGTCGAGGACGGGATCCATGCGCGGCAGAGCTCGATCACCGTGCGTGACTGCCTCGTCTGGCGCCTGCGCGGCGAGCTCTCACAGGGAATCGACATCTCGTTCTCGAGCGCCCGCCCGCCTAGCCTCATCGAGGGGTGCACGGTCGTCGGCGGCGCGGAGGGGATCGCGACCTACATGACCCACGCGATGGTGCGCGACAACAAGGTACTTGGCACGACTCAGCGCGGAATTTCGCTCAACGAGATGTCGATGGGCTCCGTGGAGGACAATGACGTCCACGACGCCCTTGGGATCGGGATTTATTGCGGGGATTACTCGCACTGCGAGATCGCGGGGAATCACGTATCGGGGACGCGTCCGGATGTCGCTTCACAGGTGCGATCTCGCGGTGGATACGGAATCGTGGCCCTTTACGGCTCGACGGCCACGCTGGACGACAATGAGCTCGTTCGTAACGCAGAAGACGTGGCCGCGTTCATTAACTCGCGGATCGTCCGCGAGTAAGCAGTCCCGCGGTTCGATTTGACACGCGCGGCCGGACGTTTACCATCGTTCCGGCAATTCTTAGATAATTCACCTTCGAGTAGGAGGGACAATTGGCGCGGAAAACGGTCCTTGTTTGTGACGATTGTGGAAAAGAAGTCGGCGAAGGCAAAGGCGCCACGCTTCGCATGACGTACGCCGACGCGCGTCGCGGCGCGCGGGCAGCCGACCTCTGCGACGACTGCGCGGGCAAGATGCCGGGCCGCGCGGCGGCTCGCCGGGGCCGGCGCCCCAAGGCGGCAGCGGCGTAGTTTCGCACCCGTTCTAGGCGCCGGCGCGGCCGTCCGGAAGCGGCCGAGGCGAGTTCTAGAATGGCGTGAGTGGGGCTCTCTCTTCTCGTCGGCCCGACGAACGCGGGCAAGGTCGCGCGACTCCTCGATCGCTATGTCGAGGCCGCCGGGCGCGAGCCGGTTCTGGTCGTTCCGAGCCGTGCCGACGTCGACCGGGTCGAGCGCGACCTCCTGGCTCGCGCGCACGGCCTTCTGGGCGGGTCGATCGGCACGTTCGACGACCTGTTCAAGCGAATTGCGCACCACCGCGGCGGGCCGGAAGCTCCGGAGGCGCGACCGCCGATCGGCCCTGCTCAGCGCGATCTTCTTCTCGCCCGAATCGTCAACCGCGCTTCGCTCAACGGGCTCTCTCCCTCCGCCCGTTTTCCCGGGTTCGCCCACGCGCTCGGCGACGCGATCGCCGACGCCGAGTCGGCTCTCCTCGAGCCGACCGACCTGGACGGCGCGCTCGCGGATCTCTATCGGACGTATCGCGCGGAGCTCGACCGGTTCGAGCTCTGGGACCGGGAGCTGGAACGCCGCCATGCAGCCGAGCTCGTCGGGGGCGACCTGGCCGCCTGGGATGGGAGCCCGGTCTTCGCGTACGGCTTCGAGGACCTGACGGGAGCTCAATGGGCGCTGCTCGAGGCGTTGGCCGGACGTACGGAAGTCACGATTTCGCTCCCGTACGAGCCGGGCCGGGCCGTCTTCGCCTCGCTCGAGCGAACGGCGGAAGACCTTGCGCGACTCGCCGACGGGCGGATCGAGGAGCTGCCGGCCCAGCCCTGGTACGACTCGCCTGCGCTCGCATGCCTCGAGCGGGCTCTCTTCGCCGAGTCATCGCCGGGCCCCGCGCCGGCCCTTGACGGGAGCATCAGGTTCCTCGAGGCGGCGGGCTCGGGCGCGGTGCTCGAGCTCGTCGGCGACGAGATCCTCGGCCTCCTGCGCGCGGGAACGGGCGCCGGCCAGATCGCGGTCATCACGACGAGCGTCGAACGGTGGCGCGCGCCGCTCGAGGCGGCCTTCGGGAGCCTCGGAATCCCGTACTGCGTCGAGGCGCCGGATACGCTCGGCCGGACGGCGTTCGGCCGTGCACTACTTGGGCTCCTGCGCTACGCGTGGCTCGGCGGGACGCGCAGAGATCTCTTCACCTTTCTCCGCTCGCCGTACTCCGGCCTTCCCCGGTTTCGCGCGGATTTCCTCGAGGGCCGGCTGCGAGGACGAGCCGTCTCCGACCGCGTCCGCGTCGAGGAGGAGACGGTTCGCCTCCTCGGCCAGCCTGTCGCAGCGCTCGAGGAGGTTCGCGCCTCGAGTGGTCCCGTCGACGCGGCCCGGCGGGCGGCGAGCTTCATGCTCCGCGCCGCCTACGGGCTCGCGGCCCCGCCCGTCGCCGACGACGCGAAGATCGACCTCCGCGCGCACAAGGCGGTCGAGCGGCTTGCGAAGGAGCTCGACGGCTGGGCCAGGCTTACGGGGGAAGAGGCACGGCCGGAGCAGGTCGTCGCCGCGCTCGAGCGCGCACCCGTCCGGCTCGTACGCCCCCCCGAGGCCGGCCGCGTCGCCGTCCTCGACCTTCTCCGCGCGCGGACGCGCCGGTTCGCCGCCGTGTTCGTCCTCGGTCTCGAAGAGGGCGCCTTCCCGCGACGCGCCGTCGAGACCCCCTTCCTACCCGACGAGGAGCGCCGCCGCCTGGAAGAGGGCGGACGCGGCCGCCGGCTCGTTCGGCCGGATCCGGTCGCCCGCGACCGCTACCTCTTCTACACGGCCTGCACCAGGGCCTGGCAGCGCCTCACGCTCGTTCGCGAGGCGGCGACCGACGACGGGCGGCCGAAGGAGCCGAGCCCGTTCTACGAGGAGGTGCGGTCGCGCTTTCCCGCGGCAGACGTGGCCCGCTGGACGCGCCGACGGCGGATCTCCGACGTCACCTGGGAGCTGGAGCGGGCGCCGACCGAGCGCGAGCGGTTGCGCGCGGCGGCTGTGCTCAGCGCCGCCGACGAGGACGAGGCGCGCGCTCTCGCGCGGGCGAACGGCTGGGAGCGGCGGATCGACCGGGCGCTCGGCGCCTTTCAGCGCCCAACTCAGCTCACGCATCCGACCGTCCTCCGCCAGCTCGAGGAAACGACTCGCTTCTCGGTCACCGAGCTCGAGACCTTCGGGACGTGCTCGTCGATGTGGCTCTTCGAGCGGGTGGTCGACCCCCGGGCGATCGACGCCGAGCTCGACGCGCGCATCCGTGGAGGAGTCGCGCACCAGGCCCTCTATCGCTTCTACTCCGGGCTTCCGAAGCGGATGGGGGTCGAGCAGGTCGAGGCCGATCGCCTCGACGAGGCTCTCGACTTCTTGAGGGAATGCCTCGCCGACGCGATCGCAGGCCAGGTGCGGCTCGAGCTCTCGGACCTCGAGCGTCTCGAGCTCGAGGGAACGCTCGCCCGCGATCTCGAGCAGTTCGTCCGTCAGGAGGTCGAGCTCGGCTCCCCACTCGTTCCGCGGCGGTTCGAGGTCCTCTTCGGGACACCGGGCGCAGCCGTCGAGCTCCAGCGCGGCCTCGAACTCGGCGGCTTCACGCTCTCGGGAAAGATCGACCGGATCGATCTCGATCCGTTCAGCGCGCGCGGCATCGTGCAGGATTACAAGTCGGGGAGCGGCGCGCACTCGGCCGCCGAGATCGAGTCCCAGGGCCGCCTCCAGATCCCGCTCTACATCCTCGCCCTCCGAGATCTGGTCGGCATCGAGCCGCTCGGCGGCCTCTACCGCGCGCTGGCCGGCTCGCGAGAGGCTCGCGGTCTCGTGCGCGCCTCCGCAGAGGCCGACACGGTTTCGGGTCTCAAGCGCGCCGACTACCTCGACGAGGAGAGCTTCTGGAGCCAGGTCGACGGCGCCGCCGACCGCGCGCGCGAGGCCGTGGCGCGCGTGCGAGCAGGCGACGTCCTCCACGACCCGCGCGGCGGGGACTGTCCGACGTGGTGCGACCTGTGGCCGATGTGCAGGGTGCGGCGCGCATGACCGTCGAGGCACCCAACCGCGAGCAGCTCGCGGCGATCGACGAGCCGGGCGTCGTCTTCGTCTCCGCCGGGGCCGGAACGGGGAAGACGACCGTCCTCGTCGAGCGCTTCGTGAAGGCAGTGTGCGAGCGCGGTCTCTCGATCGAGTCCGTGCTCGTGATCACGTACACGGAGCGCGCCGCGGGAGAGCTGCGGACCCGGATCCGCGAGCGTCTGATCGCGCTCGCGCGCCACGACCTCGCGCGCGAGATCGACCGCGCGTGGGTCTCGACGATCCACGGTTTCTGCGCGCGCCTTCTCCGGAGCCACCCCTTCGAGGCCGGCCTCGATCCGCACTTCCGCGTGCTCGACGAGGCACAGGCACGCGTTCTTCGCTCGGAGGCGTTCGAAGAGGCGCTCACCGAGTTCTGTGCGGGCCGCGATCCGGAACGGCTGCGCCTGCTCGCCACCTACGGGGCGGCGCGGCTCGGGACGATGCTCGCCGGCGTCTACGAGCGTCTTCGCTCGGCGGGCCGGCCGCTGGAGCTTGCCGCGGCGGAACGAAGCGGTCTCGAGGATGCGATCGCTCAGCTGCGCGAGACCTCCGCGGTCGCGCTCGAGCTCCACGGCGCGGCCAATCCCGAGGGACGCGCGCTCGTCGAGCGGGCGGTCGAGCTCGTCACGCCGGCGCCGGCGCCTGCGCCCGACCGTCTCCTCGACCTCACCGACCTCCGGGTGGTCGGCCCCGATGCGGAAAGCTTCGCCTCGTACGGCGATGCGCTCGCCGCCGTCGAGAGCGCGGCCCTCGACGAGGTCGCGCGCCGCGACCGAGATCTGCTCCAGGCCGTCCTGCAGGCCTTCGACGCGACCTACCGCGAGGCCAAGGCACGCGAATCGGCGGTGGATTTCGAGGACCTTCAGCTTCGGGCGCGCGATCTGCTCACGCAGAACGAGTCGGTGCGCGAGCGAGCGCGCTGGCGCTTCCGCTCGATCATGGTCGACGAGTTTCAGGACACGAACCGGCTTCAGTGCGAGCTGATCGACGAGCTCGCGTGCGAGGAGCTCTTCTTCGTCGGCGACGAGTTTCAGTCGATCTACCGGTTCCGGCACGCAGACGTCGAGGTCTTCCGTGAGCGGCGTGAGTCCACCGCGGGTGTGCTGGCGCTCACGCAGAACTACCGTTCCCGCCCGGAGATCCTGTCCGTGATCAACCATCTCTTCGGCACCGAGTTCGGAGGCGGGTACGAGCCGCTCGTCGCCGCCGGGCGATTTCCCGAGCCGAGCTTCGGGCCTGGAGTGGAGCTACTCGTCACGGACAAGTCCGTGTACAGGGGCACGCCGGTCCACTGGCGCTTTGCCGAGGCCCGGCACGTCGCGCGGCGCGTCCGCGGGCTCGTCGACGCAGGGGAGTGCACGCCCGGCGAGGTCGTCCTTCTCTTCACGGCCGGAACGGATGCCGAGCGCTACGAGGAGGCACTCCGCTCCGAAGGCCTTCCGACCTACCGCGCGGCCGGACGGGGCTATTTCGGACAGCAGCAGGTTGCCGACCTGGTCGCGTACCTCCGCCTCATCCACAACCGCTACGACGACGAGGCGCTCGTCGCCGTCCTCGCCTCGCCGTTCGTCGGCGTCTCGAACGACGCTCTCGTGCTGCTTCGCCGCGCGGCCGGCCGCCGGCCGCTCTTCTCCGGGCTCGAGCGCGAGCTTCCCGGCGAGCTCGGGCCGCGCGACCGGCGCTTGTTTGAGGCGTTTCGCCAGCGGTACGAGCGGCTCACGCGCACGAGCGAGCGCGCCGGGCTCGAGCGGCTCTGTGACCGGATCGTGACCGAGCACGATTACGACCTCGCGGTGCTCGCGCGCTGGGACGGGAGGCGTCGCTACGCGAACCTGCGCAAGCTCGCGCGTCTTGCGCGCTCGTACGAGGAGCTGCGCGGGCCGGACATCGAGGGATTCGTCCGCTTCCTGCGCGACCAGGAGGCGGCAGGCGCGAAGGAGGTCGAGGCGGCCGCCGAAGAGGAGGGAGCCGACGCCGTCCGGCTCCTCACCGTCCACGGCGCCAAAGGTCTCGAGTTCAAGGTCGTGGTCCTCGCCGACGCGGGACGGACGCCGCCGTCGCCCTCTCCGGACGAGATTCTCTGCCTTCCGGACGGCCGCTTCGGCTTCCGCGTCGTCAATCCCGCGACCGGGAAGCGGACGGGCGCGTTCGGCTGGGAGGAGGTGCGGGAGGCTGAGCGTTCAGCGGACCAGGCCGAGAACCGCCGTCTGCTCTACGTCGCGATGACGCGCGCGATCGACCGACTGATCATCTCGGGTGCAGTCGACCCCGGCACCCGGCGCGATGGTGAAGCGCCCCTCCGCTGGATCCTGAGTCGACTCGAGCTCGACCTGGGCGGGAACGGGCCCGCCGAGATCGAGCGCGGGGAGGCGCGCGTTCTTCTGCGCGTCGACCGCGGCGGAGATGCCGAGAAGGACGAGGAGCGCGCGCCGGCGGGCGAGTCGCAGCTCCAGCTCTTCACGCCGATGAACGGCGGGGCCTCCCGGCAGGCGCCAGAGCTTCCAGAGCTCCTTCCGGTGCCGGTTCCTCCGACGCACAGGATCCAGAGCCTCTCGTACAGCGCGCTCGCGCTCTACTCCCGGTGCTCGTACCGCTTCTACGCGGAGCGGATCATCGGCCTGTCGCCCGCGGATGCTGCGGGAACTCCCGGCGCGACCGAGGGCCTCGCCGCGACCGAGCTCGGCGACGCCGTGCATGTTCTCCTCGAAACCGATACCGCCCTCGAGGAGGCACGAGAGCAGGTACTTCGCCGCTACCCGGGTGCGACCGTGGACGACCTCGCCCGCGTCGACGGTCTCGTCCGAGCCTGGCGCGAGTCGCCCCTCGCGGGCCGACTTGCGGCACTCGATGGTGTGCGGCAGGAACTCTCGTTCGCGTTCGAGCACGACGGCGTGCTCCTGCACGGCCGGTTTGACGTCTTTCACGTCGCCGGCGGCCGAGCGCTCGTCGTCGACTACAAGACGAATCGGCTCGACGAGAGCTCGCCCGAGCAGACGGTGGAGGCCGAGTACGTCCTGCAGCGGCTCGTCTATGCGCTCGCGGCCCTTCGCGCGGGCGCGCAGGAGGCCGAGGTCGCATACGTCTTTCTCGAGCGCCCCGACGAGGTGGTCATGGCGACGTTTACGCGTGATGACGTCTCTGCGCTCGAGGCCGAGCTTTCGAAAGCGATCCGCACGATTCAGGAAGGGGACTTTCGCCCGACGCCGAGCGAGTTCGTCTGTCCGGGCTGCCCGGCGCTCGACGTCGTCTGCGCCGGCCCGCGCCTGCTCGCGCCTGCTTTCGACGGCGCGTAGGCTCGCGCGCGATGTTCACGCGGTCGGCCGAGCTCTACGACGCCGTCTACGGCTTCAAGGACTACGTCGCCGAAGCCGGAAACCTCCATGCGCTGATCCAGGCGCGTGCCCCGGGGGCGGCGACGCTTCTCGACGTCGCAACAGCATCGGCTACGCGAGGACGCGGGAGAGGCTCGGGAGCGCTGGAGCGGCGTTGGCTGCGCACGTCGCGCCGGGCGGAGTCCACGCGCTCTTCGTAGACGAGGAGGAGCTGAAGATCGTCCGAATGAACACGAGCACACCGGCCGTCGACAACGTGACGACGCTCGAGTTCCACTACCTCGTCGGGCGCACGACCGGCGTCGAGTACTTCACCGAGCAGCACGAGCTCGGGGTGTTCTCCCACGACGACTATGTGAGCGCGTTCGAGGACGCCGGGCTCGAGGTGGAGCACGATCCCGAGGGCCTCATGGGGCGTGGGCTCTACATCGGCCGTGGCTCGTAGCTACCTCTACGAAGCTCGAAAACGGGTCGGCCCGAAACGTGCGCGGGTGCGGCCTATCATCGAGCGGCTCGCGGCCGAGCATCCAGACGCGGTGATCGCGCTTCGGTTTCGAAACGATCTCGAGCTTCTCGTCTCGGTTCTCCTGTCCGCGCAGACGACGGACGTCACGGTCAACCGCGTGACCGAGCGGCTGTTCGAGAAGTACCGACGGCCCGCGGACTACCTGGCCGTTCCGCTGGAGGAGCTCGAGCGAGACATTCGTCCGACAGGAACCTTTCGCCAGAAAGCGCGGAACCTTCGTGGCGCGATGACCCGGCTGATCGAAGAGTTCGACGGCGAGGTCCCGCTCGCGCTCGAGGAACTGGTTCGCCTGCCGGGTGTCGGCCGCAAGACGGCGAACGTGGTTGCGACCGAGCGGGGCGCGACCCAGGGGATCGTCGTCGACACGCACGTGCGCCGGCTTTCGCAGCGGCTCGGCTTCACGCGCCGCGAGGATCCCGCGAAGATCGAAGGAGATCTCGAGAGGCTCGTTCCTCGCGAGGACTGGGCTCGTTTCCCGCATCTTCTGATTTGGCACGGGCGTCGCGTCTGCATCGCGCGCGCCCCGCGCTGCGCCGACTGCGTCGTGAGCGATCTCTGCCCGGCCAGCCGCGTCTAGCGCTTCAATGCGCAGATGACCGCCTAGCGCCGAAATCGTCGCGCTGTGTTTGCCCTTTCGGCACAGTTTGCGCGGGACGCGCGACGAATCCCGGCGTACGCTCGAGTTCATGCGTGCGGTCGACCTCGCGCTCTACGCAGACATCCTCGCGGCGAAGACCTCGACCCTCGCGGCGCAGCTCGAACGGGCCCGCGACTCGCTCCGTCAGGCGGCGATCGAGCGGGAAGCGCGACGATCGATCGACGAGGCGACGATCGAGCGACTCGAGCGATTGGGTGTCCTCACCCGAGCCGAGCCGCGCGGTCAGCGCGCCGACATCGCTCAACTGGTGGCCGATCTCGCGGCGCTCGAGGAGCTTCAAGCCTGGGTCGAGTCGAGGCTCTTCGCTGCCCGGGAGGAGAGCTTGGCGGCCGACTCGAGCGTGCTCCGCGACGTCGGTTAGCGCGGGCTCAGCGCGACGAGTAGGCCTCCGTCCTCGTCGTAGGCCGGAAAAAAATCGACTTTGACGTTCTTCCTCAGGCCTGAGCGCGTCCGGAGCGCAAGCACCTGGCCTAGCTGGCGGACGCCCCACTCGAGGGCGACCTCCGCGGGATTCGGCCCATCTCCGTTACCGCTGATCCCGAAAACGTCGATCACGTCGTGGCCGAGCAGCTCGGCCTCTTTGAAGCCGGTCAGCTCGAAGACGCCGCGGCCGCTCGCAAGGACGCGCCGCGTACGGTCGCAGACGACGAACGCCGTCGTGGGACCGGGATAGTAGTCGTCCATGAGCTCGAAGAGAAAGCCGAAACCGCAGTTCGCGCACCCGACGGCCTGGTGAGTCAGGCCGTCGCGACGATCGTCGTCGATCGCCCGCCGTCGGCAGTTCGGGCAGATGAAATACGGCACCCCACGATGCTAGCGACGCGCTACGACCCTCCGGACCATCCACGCGCCGGACCACATCCCCACCCTGGGTGGGGACCGATCCACCCACCACCCGGTTTCAGCGTACCGCCGAACAACGCCCGTGTGTGTCACGAGCTGTGTCGACTCCGAGCCGAGGTGTGTCGATCTTGCGCGGACGCCGCTCAGCTACCAGTTTTGCGGCGTCGCGAGCGCTTCGTCAGCGACCAAGGGCCGTTCGACGCCGCCTTCGAGGTCGGCGAGGAAGCGCTCGGCGTCCAGGGCCGCCTGGCAGCCCGTGCCTGCCGCCGTGACGGCCTGCCGGTAGACGTGATCCTGGACGTCGCCTGCGGCGAAAACACCCGGGACGTTCGTCTCCGTCGTCTTTCCCCGCGTCTCGATATAGCCGCCGACGTCCATGTCGATCTGGCCGCGGAAGAGGGCCGTCGACGGATCGTGGCCGATCGCGACGAAAAACCCATCGGCCGGAATCTCAGTGGTCTCCTCGGTCCGGAGGTTGCGAATAGCCGCCCCTGTCACTCGGCCCTCGTCGGCGCCGAGGACATCCTCGACGGCGGAGTCGAGCACGAACTCGATCCTTTCGTTCGCACGCGCACGGTCGACCATGATCGGCGACGCGCGGAATTCGTCGCGGCGGTGGACGACCGTGACCTTCGTCGCGAACTTCGTGAGGAAGATCGCTTCCTCCATCGCCGAATCTCCGCCGCCGACGACCACGACCTCCTTGTCGCGGAAGAACGCGGCATCACACACGGCGCAGTACGAGACGCCGGCGCCCTGGAGCTTCTGCTCGGACTCGAGGCCGAGCTGCCGCGCGACCGCGCCGGTCGCGATGATGACCGTTTCCGAGTGGTATTCCTCATCGCCGACCCAGAAGCGGAAGGGGCGCTCCGAGAAGTCGACTCGCGTCACGTCGTCCGTGATGAACTCCGCGCCGAAGCGCTCCGCCTGGGCTCGGAACTCCTGCATCATCTGCGGCCCGAGAACACCATCGGGATAACCCGGATAGTTTTCGACGTCGCTCGTGATCATCAACTGGCCGCCCCAGGCGAACCCTTCGATCACCAGCGGAGTCAGGTTGGCACGGGCGGTGTAGAGCGCAGCCGTGTAACCGGCGGGCCCTCCGCCGATGATGGTGACTTTCCGGATATCGCTTTCGATCATGCGGATTGCTCCTCGATATTCAACGCCCTGCTTGGGCCCTCTCGCTAGGAATAAACGACGAGGCGGGGCAAATGTTTCCGATCGTGTACCTTCTTCGCCCGGCGGCAAAGGATAGCGAGGAGCATGGCTAGAACGGTCACATGGGACGAGCTGCGGACGCTCGCCGGCTTCCAGGCAGAGCGCGGCTGCGCGATCAGCCTCTACCTCAATCTCGACCCGAGCGTCTCACCGACGGCGGGGGATGCGGCCGTTCGGCTCAACTCGCTGCTCGACGAGGCGGCGAAGTCAGACGGCGCAAACGCCCGCGATCTCTCCCATGACGAGCGCCAGGCGCTTCGGTCTGACTTCGACCGGATCCGCGAGTATTACGCCCAGGAGTTCAACCGCGACGGCGCGCACGGGCTCGCGGTCTTCTCTGCGAGCCTGGACAACATCTGGCGTACGTTGCCCCTTACCGAGGCTGTGCCCGATGAGATCAAGGTCGACCGCCGGCTCTACCTTGCCCCGCTCGTTCCGCTCGTCGGACGCGGAGAGGGTGCGCTGGTGGTGGTCGTCGGGCGAGAGCAGGGTCGCTTCTACCGTCTTCGCGCCGGGCGCCTGGAGGAGCTGACCGACATCTCCGAGGAGCAGCCGCGCCGCCACGATCAGGGGGGGTGGTCGCAGGCGAGATTTCAGCGCCACGTCGACAACCTAGCGTCCGAGCATCTGCGGGAGGTCGCCGAGGAGCTCGATCGCGTCGTTCGCCGCGCGCACGGCGGCGTCCGCGTCGTGGTCATGTCTTCGGAGGAGACGTGGGGCGAATTCTCCGGATTCCTTTCACAGGAGGTCGAGGCCGCGCTTGCCGGTTGGACGCACGCGGAGGCGCACGCCGCGCCCGCAGAGCTCCTGACCCTGGCGACACCCGTCCTCGAAGAATGGAGGGCGAACCGCGAGAAGGAGCTCACCGAGCGGTGGCGCGAGGAGGCGGGCCGGGACGGACGCGCCTCCTCCGGTTGGGAAAAGACTCTGGAAGCCGCCTCTGACGGTCGCGTCGACGTTCTACTCTTCCAGGACGGTGTCGTTCGAGAGGCATGGCGCTGTCCAGCGTGCGGGCGCGCCGCCGCCGCTTCCGGGACCTGCCCGCTCGACGGAACGACGATGGAGCAGCGCGCTGAAGGCCTCGATCTTGCCGTCCATCAGACTCTCGTCCACGGTGGCACGGTGTGGGCCGTACGGCACGTCCGTGACCTCGACCCGGTCGACGGCATCGGCGCGCTGCTTCGTTACTGATCGCGCGCTCCTCTTACGAAGACCGCACCACGTTTGTGGATTCGCGCAGTACGCTGATTCCGGGGAGGAGGCTGGGTGCGCCTAGCCTAGTCCGGCCGGTCATGGCTCCGCGAGCGAAGGCGGGAACGTCGTCCGCGCTGCGGCGGCGCGGCTCGGCGATTCGGAATAATGCGAGCGCCCAGACCGCGTCGGCCGGAGGTTCGTTGGCGTCCCTTGCTCGCACGATTCTCGAGGAACACCTCGCCCGCGGTGAGCTGACGCCCGGTACCGAGATCGCGCTTCGCGTCGACCAGACGCTCGCGCAGGACGCGACCGGGACGATGGCGATGATGCAGTTCGAGGGCTTCGGCCACGACCGCATCCAGGTCGAGACAGCCGTCGTCTACGTCGACCACAACATCCTTCAGATCGACTTCAAGAACCCGGACGACCACCGCTTCCTCCAGGCGATGTCGGCCAAGTACGGCGCTTGGTTTTCCCGACCCGGCAACGGGATCTGCCACTACGTTCACTGCGAGCGGTTCGCTGCGCCGGGGAAGACGCTCGTCGGAGCCGACAGCCACACGACGCAGTCGGGCTCGTGCGCAATGATCGCGATCGGGGCGGGTGGGCTCGACGTCGCCGTCTGCATGGCCGGGCACCCATTCGAGCTCCCCTGCCCGCAGATCGTCGGCGTTCATCTGGAGAACGAGCTCAACCGGCCGTGGATTCAAGCAAAGGACGTGATCCTCGAGCTCCTGCGCCGCCGCGGCGTCCGTGGCGGCCGCGGCTCGATCTTCGAGTTCTTCGGCCCCGGCGTCGCGACGCTCTCGTACACCGAGCGAGGCACGATCGCGAACATGATCGCGGAGCTCGGGGCGACCGGCGCCGTCTTTCCATCGGATGAGCAGACACGACTTTGGCTCGAAGAACAGGGTCGCGGCGACAACTTCATCGAGCTCGAGACGGGAGGGCAAGGCGATTTCGAAGAAGAAGAGGAGATCGATCTCGCCGCACTTGTTCCCCTCGTCGCCAGGCCGTCTAGCCCGGGCAACGTCGTTCCCGTCGAGGAGATTGCGGGCACAGAGCTAGCGCAGGTCTGCATCGGCTCCTCGGTGAACTCGTCCTACGAGGATCTTGCGGTCTGTGGCGCTGCGTTGCGGGGTCAGCGCATCTCGGATCGGCTCGTGTCGGCGACGGCCACGCCGGGGTCGCGCCAAATCCTCGACCAGATCACACGGAGCGGGACGTACGTCGATCTCCTCACGGCCGGCGTCCGGATGCTCGAGCCTGCTTGCGGGCCCTGCGTCGGAATGGGCCAGGCGCCACCGTCGGGGTCGGCCTCGCTTCGCACCTTCAACCGCAACTTTCCGGGCCGGAGCGGCACGGCCGACGACCAGGTGTACCTGTGCTCGCCCGCAGTCGCAGCAGCGTCGATGCTGAGCGGCGCGATCTCCGATCCGCGCGAGCTCTCCCCGGTCGAGCTTCCTGAGCGTCCCCCAGCCCGTTCGGAGGTCGTGCAGAAGCACATTTTGGCTCCCGCCTCCGAGGAAGAAGCGGCTGGAATCGAGATCCCGCGGGGCCCGAACATCAAGCCGCCGCCCGAGCAGCGCGAGCTTCCGGACGATCTCGAACTCCGCGTCCTCATCGTCGCGCCCGACGACATCTCGACCGGCGACCTCTCCCCGGACGGCGCGACCGTGATGGCCTACCGCTCGAACGTCCCGGCGATCGCCGAGTTCACCTTTCAGCACCGTGACAAGGAATTCCCTCGCCGCGCAAGAGAGTGGGGCGGCGGCTTCATTGTCGCCGGCCACAACTACGGACAGGGCTCGAGCCGTGAGCATGCAGCACTCGCGCCGGCCCAGCTAGGCGTTCGCGCGGTGATCGCGAAGAGCTTCGCGCGCATTCACCGGCGCAACCTGATCGCGCAGGGTGTTGTGCCGCTCCTCTTCAAAAACGAAGTCGACCACGATCGCGCCGAGTTAGGGCAGAGCTGGCGGATCTCGGGCCTCCAATCGATCGGACAAGGCGCGGACGAGCTCGAGACGGAAATCGACGGTGGTGAGACCATCACACTCACGCACGATCTCCTCCCGCGCGAGCGCGAGATCGTCGTCGCCGGCGGATTGATCCGTTACCTACGCGAGCACCAGCCGGCTCCGGCGTAGCCGATCGAGGCCAGCGCTGGACGAGGAATTCGTCGGCTACCGGACGATCCCGATCTGCACGACGGCACCGTCGCGTTCGTCGAAACGGCGCGTAAGCACGGCGCGGGTCGTCGTGGAGGCGGCGAGTGATCGCCAGCTCGGAGCGACGTTTTTCGGCGTTCAGTCTGTGACCAAAAAGCGGCACGAGGAATGCGCGTGTATTCGCTCACGGAGATGACCGCCGTGCCCCAGCTTCGTCGTTTTGTCTTCACGAATTCGGAAGAAGAGAGCGGCGGGGTGCTGGAAGTGACTGTCCGAGAGCGTCGACTGTGGCGAGATCAGGTCTGCCTAGGCGGCGTCGAGGGCGCGCGGTAGCTCGGCGACCTCGGTAGCACCTGGCGCGAGCTCATCCGGCTCCGAGTCGGCCGCCTGCTCGAGCTTCGCCTCGAAGCGCGAGAGCCGCTTCTCAGAGTCGCCGTACTTCGTCTGTGCCCGTCCGAGGTGCGTGCCCACCAGCTCGAAGTCCTCCTTGAACCGCCCGAAATCCTTGCCGAGCTGAGCGCAGTACGCCATGACCTCCTGCGCGTGGCGCTCGATCTGAAGGCCCTTGAAGCCGAGCACGAGCACGAGCAGATAGGCGTGAAGCGTGGACGGCGAGACCGGGATGACGTTGCGCTCGAGCGCGTACGTGAGCGGGCTCGACGAGCCGCCGAGCCGATTGCAGACGAGCTCGTAGTAGACCGTCTCGGCGGGGAGATACATGAGCGCGAACTCGTACGTGCCCTCATCCGGCCGGATGTACTTCTGCGCGATCGCGTCAACGTGGAGCTTCACGTCGCGGCAGAACTGCTTCGCGTAGAGCTCGCGGTCGGCGTCGCTCTCGGCTTCGACGACCCGCTGGAAGTTGTCGAGCGGAAACTTCGCGTCGACGGGAACGAGTGCGCTGCCCAGCCGGATGACGGCGTCGACGCGCTCGCCGCCCTTGAACCCGTACTGAAGCGAGTACTTGTCGGCGGGGAACGTGTCCGCGAGGAGGTTTGCGAGCAGAAGCTCGCCGAACCCGCCGCGCGCCTTGGGGGGGCGGAGGGCCTGCTCCAGGCGCGCTAGATCCTTCGCGCGCTCGAGCATTTGCGCGGTCGCTTCGTCGACCTTGCCGAGCTTCTCGTCGATCCTGCTCGTCGTCTTGGAGGCGCTCTCGAGCCGACGGTCGACCTTCGTGTCGAGGTCGGAGAGTCGCCGGTCCATCGTCTCGGTCACGGCGACGAGGCGCCGGTCGACTTCCGCGCTTCGCGCCGCGAGCTGGACCGCGCTTTCCGTCTTCAGGTCGTCGAGCTGGGCAGCGCTCTCAACGCGGAGCTGTCCGAGCTCCGTCCGGAGGAATCGGGCCAGCCAAACAAGCCCGGCCGCGAGGACGGCCAGAAA
>JACCYG010000020.1 GCA_013696595.1 Actinomycetota bacterium
ACCGGGGGGCCCGCGGGTCCCGGAGGCCTCTCGCTCGTGGCGACCGATGCTCTCGCTCCGGGCCTTGCGCTCCTCGACTCGCCCGACATCGACTCCGTCGTCTCCGAAAATCGCGCGCTCGCGAACCAGCTGCTCGCGGCCGCGGACTCCTGGCTCTTCGTGACGACCGCCGCTCGCTACGCGGACGCCGTGCCGTGGGATCTCCTCCAAGCCGCCCGCGATCGCGGTACCGCTCTCTCGCTCGTCCTGAACCGCGTCCCGCCCGACGCCGGCGACGAGGTGAGCGGGCATCTGCGCCAGATGCTCGAGGAGCGGGGGCTCGGCGACACGGAGCTGCTGGTCGTTCCGGAGACCACGCTCGAGGCCGGTCTTCTGCCGCCGGAGGCCCTCGCGCCCGTCCGCCGCTGGCTCGACGGGCTCGCGGCCGATGCGACGGCCCGCTCCGAGCTCATTCGCCGCACCCTCGCCGGGGCGATCGAGAGTCTTCCTCCGCGGGTCGGGAAAATCGCGCAGGCGGTCGAGGATCAGCTCGCGGCCGCGAGCCACCTCAAGGAGGCGGTCGAGTACGCCTATGGGCGCGCGCTCGCTCGGGTCGACGACACCGTGCGAAGCGGATCCCTGCTTCGCGGCGAGGTACTGGCGCGCTGGCACGACGTCGTCGGCACGGGCGACTTCATGCGCGCGCTCGAGACGAGAGTCGGCTGGCTCCGCGACCGCGTGCGTGCGTTCGTGACGGGCAAGCCCACCGCCGAGGCGGAGCTGACGGCCGAGGTGGAGACGAGCCTCGACGCAGTCGTCCACACGGCGGCGGACGAGGCCGCTGAAGGAGCCGCGGACGCATGGCGCCAGGATCCGGCCGGGCGAGCCATCCTCGCCGGGGAGCCGAGGCTCGACACCGCCTCGCCGACGTTTCTCGCCGAGACGGCGAGCGAGATGCGGGCCTGGCAAGGACAGGTCTTCGAGCTCGTCCGTCGCGAGGGAGCGGACAAGCGCTCCACTGCGCGTCTCGCGTCGCTCGGCGTGAACGGAGCCGGCCTCACCGTCATGCTCGCCGTGTTCCTGCAGACGGGCGGCCTCACGGGGGCGGAGGTGGCGATCGCCGGCGGCACGTCGGCGCTCAGCCAGAAGGTGCTCGAGGCGATCTTCGGCGACCAGGCCGTTCGTGCACTCGCCGCTCAGGCGCGCAGCGACCTCCTCGAGCGCGTCGAGCGCCTCCTCGCGGCCGAAGCGGAACGGTTCACCGGCTTGCTCGCGCCGCGTGCGCCCGCCCCCGACGCGGCGGGGCGGCTGCGCGACGCGCTGGGACGAGTCGAGCAGGCCTGATGAGCGGAGAGCTCGACCGCAGGCTGGCCGCGCTCACGGATGCCGTCGAGATCTCGGACGGGCGTCTGAGCTCTCGTGACGTCGAGGCCGCGCGCGCCGTCATCGACCGCGCCGGCACACGGCTCGGGCTCGGCCTCGAAGCGACGGTCGTCGCCCTGGCCGGGCCGACGGGCGCGGGCAAGTCCACGCTCTTCAACGCGCTAGCGGGCGCCGAGCTCGCGGCCGCGGGAAGGCGGCGTCCGACGACGTCGGTTGCCACCGCAGCGATGTGGGGAGACGCCGGCGGCGCGCTCGTCGACTGGCTCGAGGTTCCACGCCGGCACATGGTCGGAAACGGCGCACTCGGGGGTCTCGTCCTCCTCGACCTTCCCGACTTCGATTCGGTCGAGCGGTCGCACCGCCTCGAGGTAGACCGGCTCATCGACCTGGTCGACCTTGTCGTCTGGGTCGTCGACCCGCAGAAATACGCCGATGCGGCCTGGCACGAGCGCTACCTGCGCCGGCTCTCGGCCTATTCCGACTCGATGCTTGTCGCGTTGAACCAGGCCGACATCCTCGACGCAGACGCTCTGGCCGCTTGCCGGGCAGACGTGGCACGGCTGCTCGGCGAGGACGGTCTGAGCGGCGTTCCCGTCCTCGTGATCTCCGCGCGCACGGGAGACGGGCTGGCCGCGCTCAGGCGCGCGCTCGAGGAGCGCGTACGCGCGCGGGAGGCCGCCTTGGCTCGGCTCTCCGCGGACGTCACGACCGCGGCGGCGGCCCTCGCC
>JACCYG010000039.1 GCA_013696595.1 Actinomycetota bacterium
GGCGAGGCGTCGGACGACGCCGAGGCGATGCTCACCGAGGCGGCCGCATACCTCCAGCGTGCGCTTCTGAGCGCGTCCTTCAGCTAACCGGTTCGCATCACCCAAGAGACCGAGAGGGGCGCACGGCGCGGCCCGTCTCGCATTTTCCACACGAACCGGGTATAGTGAGCGCCTGACCGGCGGTTTCCGCAGGGTTTATCCTTGCGAAAGAACGGCCGTGTCTGCTACCTTATTGGGTCGCGCCGCTTCGCTGCCGTCCCGTTCCGTTTGCTCTTCGACCATATTTAGAGGAGGTCGCCGTCCTTGGCCACCAAGGTCGCTCCGCGCCGCCCGCGGAAAAGCTTTTCCCGTCTCAAGCACGTCCTTGACCTTCCCAACCTGATCGATATCCAGAAGGCCTCCTTCTCCTGGTTCATGGAGGACGGCCTGCGCGAGACGATCGACGACATCTCGCCGATCGAGGACTACACCGGCACGCTCGCCGTCGAATTCGCCGACTACGAGTTCGGCGCGCCTCCCGTGTCTATTAAGGAGTGCCGCGAGAAGGACCTGACGTACCAGGTCCCGCTCTCGATGACGGTCCGCTTCGTGAACAAGGAGACGGGCGAGATCCGGGAGCAGACGGTCTTCATGGGCGACTTCCCGATGATGACCGAGTGGGGCACCTTCATCATCAACGGGACCGAGCGCGTGATCGTCACGCAGCTCGTCCGCTCGCCGGGCGCCTACCTGATGGAGCCGAAGGACCCCGACAAGCAGGTCTTTATCGCAAACCTGATGCCGAGCCGCGGCTCGTGGCTCGAGCTCGAGATCGACAAGAAGGGCATCGTCTACGCGCGCATCGACCGGAAGCGGAAGCTGCCGATCACGACGCTCCTCCGCGCCCTCCCCGCGGAAGACCCGACGACCGGGTTCGCGCTCGACACGACCGACAACGAGAAGATCCTGAAGCTCTTCGACAACTCGCCGTTCATCGCGCTCACGCTCGAGAAGGACACGACGACCCGCGAGGAGGAGGCGGTCGTCGAGGTGTTCAAGAAGCAGCGGCCCGGTGAGCCGCCGACGCTCGACAACGCGCGGAACCTTCTCCGCGGCCTCTTCTTCGACCCGAAGCGCTACGACCTGACGAAGGTCGGGCGCTACAAGCTGAACCAGCGCCTCGAGGTCGACGTTCCGGACGACACGCGCGTCCTCACGACCCAGGACATCGTCGCCCTCGTCAAGAAGCTCGTCGAGCTGCCGAAGATGCTCGGGCTTCCGGAGGAGGCGAAAGACTTCGCCGCGGAGGCGCTCCTGCTCTCCCGCGAGCCGGTTCGCAACGAGCTCGACGAGTACGAGGACTTCGGCAACCGGCGCCTGCGCACGGTTGGGGAGCTCATCCAGGAAGCGTTCCGCGTCGGCTTCTACCGAATGGAGCGGGTCGTCCGCGAGCGGATGACCACGGAGGACGTCGACACCATCACGCCGCAGACGATCATCAACATCCGCCCCGTCGTCGCGGCGCTCAAGGAGTTCTTCGGCTCGTCACAGCTCTCGCAGTTCATGGACCAGACGAACTCGCTGGCGGGCCTCACGCATCGCCGGCGCCTCTCCGCCCTCGGGGCGGGCGGCCTCACGCGCGAGCGCGCGCCCATCGAGGTGCGCGACGTGCACCCGACGCACTACGGGCGCATGTGTCCGATCGAGACTCCGGAAGGCCCGAACATCGGCTTGATCGGCTCGCTGTCGTCGATGGCGACCGTCTCCGAGTTCGGGTTCGTGCAGACGCCCTACCGCGTCGTCAAGAACGGCAAGGTGACGGACGAGATCATCTATCTCGACGCGTCAGAGGAGGAGAAGTTCACGATCGCTCAGGCGAACGAGCCGGTCGACGAGAAGACCGGGAAGTTCGACCACGACGCCGTTCTTTGCCGCGGGCCCGGCGGCGAGCCCGTGACGGCGAAGCCGAAGGAAATCCAGTACATGGACGTGAACCCGGCGCAGATCGTCTCCGTGGCGACCGCGCTGATCCCGTTCCTCGAGCACAACGACGCAAACCGCGCGCTCATGGGCGCGAACATGCAGCGCCAGGCGGTGCCCCTCCTCCTCACGGAGCCACCGCTCGTCGGGACGGGCCTCGAGTATCGGGCTGCGATCGACACGGGCGACGTCGTGCTCGCGGGGCGGCCCGGCACGGTCAGCGACATGGATGCCGAGAAGATCGTCGTCGAGACGAAGGACGGCAGGGACGAGTACGAGCTCGTGAAGTTCATGCGCTCGAACCAGGGCACGATCATCCACCAGAAGCCGATCGTGTCCCTTGGCCAGAAGGTGAAGGAGGGCGACGTCCTCGCGGACGGGAGCTCGACCGCGGACGGCGAGCTCGCGCTCGGCAAGAACCTGCTCGTCGCGTTCATGCCGTTCGAGGGCTACAACTTCGAGGACGCGATCGTCATCTCCGAGCGCCTGGTCAAGGAGGACGTTCTCTCCTCGGTCCACATCCACGAGTACGAGATCGACGCGCGCGCGACGAAGCTCGGGGACGAGGAGATCACGCGCGACATCCCGAACCGCTCGGAGGAGTCTCTCCGTGACCTCGATGACCGCGGCGTCGTCCGCATCGGCGCCGAGGTGGGCTCGGGCGACCTTCTCGTCGGGAAGGTGACGCCGAAGGGCGAGACGGAGCTCACGGCCGAGGAAAAGCTCATCCGCGCCATCTTCAAGGAGAAGGCGCGCGAGGTGCGCGACACCTCGCTCAAGGTCCCCCACGGCGAGGGCGGCAAAGTGATCGACGTCAAGACGTTCTCCCGCGAGGCGGGCGACGACCTCTCGCCGGGCGTCAACGAGCTGGTTCGCGTCTACGTTGCGAAGAAGCGCAAGATCGCAGAGGGCGACAAGCTCGCCGGCCGCCACGGCAACAAGGGCGTGATCGCGCGGATCGTGGCCGAGGAGGACCTGCCGTTCCTCGAGGACGGCACGCCCGTCGACATCATCCTGAACCCGCTCGGAGTCCCGAGCCGGATGAACATCGGCCAGGTCCTCGAGACGCACCTAGGCTGGGCCGCCAAGCACGGCGTTTTCAGCGAGAACGGCGATATGAGGGGGAGAACCC
>JACCYG010000049.1 GCA_013696595.1 Actinomycetota bacterium
CTCGTGAGCTACAGGATCGAGCTCTTCGTCCTCGACCGCTATCGCGGACTCGACGACGTGGGGATCTACTCCATTGCGATGCAGGCCGCGGAGGCGATGTGGCTGATCGCCGCCGCCGTCGCCAACGCGGTCATCGCGCCGGCCGTGCACGAGAGCGATCGCGGGGCCGCGCGCATCGTCGGTCGCGGCTCGGTGCGGGCGCTTCTGATCACGGCCGGTGTCGGCGCTCTCGTCGCGCTGCTCGCGCCGTTCGCCATCCCGGTCATCTTCGGCGAGGCGTTCCACGGAGCCTCGAGGCCGCTCCTGCTCCTCCTTCCGGGCGTCGTCCTCTACGCGCCCGTGACCGTCCTCGTCGTTTACCTCTCTGTTCGTCGAGGCCGGCCGGAGCTCAGCCTCATGGTCGCGCTCGCGGGGATGGCCCTGACCCTCGGCGCGGCAATTGTGCTCATCCCCGACCACGGAAGCGCCGGCGCGGCGGTCGCGAGCACGATCGGGTACGCGGCGGGCGCTCTTCTCGCCTGGTTCTTCTTCGTACGCCTCTCACGCGCCCACGAGCACGATCCCGGCCACTACGAGCGCGGCCCCGGCTAGCCGGGTCGGGCGCACGTCCTCCTTGAGCACGACCCAGGCCAGCAGGGCCGCGATCACGACGCTCGTCTCGCGGACCGCCGCGACCGGCGCCGCCGGCGCACGTTCGAGCGCGAGGAGGACGAGCGTGTACGCGCCGAGCGTCGCGACACCCGCGACAACGGACGCGGGATTCAGCTCGGCGCGAATGGCGGCCGCACCTCGCAGTCGCGCGAACACGGCCGCGTATATGACGGTCGGGACGATCATCTCCAGCTCGACGTAGGTGAGCGCGCTCGCGTGACGGATGCCCTCGTTGTCGCTCAACGTGTACGCAGCGATGAACGCTGCAATGGAGAGGCCGAGGACGACGCCGGTCGTGTCCGCGTGTCTCCGGAAACCGCGGACGAGAAGGACGCCGGCGGCTATAAGGCAAACGCCGCTGACCTGAGCGGCCGACGTTCCCACGCCCAGCGCGAGGACGGCGATCCCGAGCACGAGCACGGGCGCGACGCCGCGCGCGAGCGGGTACACGAGCGAGAGCTCGGATCGGCGATACGCCGCCGCGAGCAGGACGACGTAGCCGAGTTGGAAGAGCGAGCTCGCCGCCAGGTAGGGCCAGACAGCAGCGTCGAGATCCCAGAAGACGATCGCCGTCGGCGCGTACACGACAATCGAGACGACGAGCGCGACGACCGTCGCAGCTTCCGGGTCTCGAGCCCGCGCGAGCAGCACGTTCCAGAGCGCGTGGACGAAAGCCGCCGTGAGCGCGAGGGCGAGGGCGGAAGGGGGCAAGGTCGTGGATAGTCTCCCCGCGATGCGGCCGCAGGCGATGTGCTTCGACTTCAACGGGACGCTCTCGGACGACGAGACGATCATGTGCGAGATCTTCATCGAGCTCTTCGCGGAGCACGGCAAGCCGCTCTCCGCGCAGGAGTATTTCGACGAGCTCGCCGGATATTCGGATCCGGAGATCGTGCGCATGTGGCTCGGACGCAACCATCCGGACGTCGACGAAGTGATCCAGGAGCGGATCACGCGCTACCGAGCCGCGGTCGCCGACGGTTCCACCGTCTCGGAGAGCGTGCGTCAGGCAGTCCGCCACGCCGCCGATCACGTTCCGGTCGCCGTCGTCTCGGGCGCGGCGCGGTCGGAGATCGAGCCGGTGCTCGCGGCAGCCGGGCTCTCGGACGTCCTTGGGATCATCGTTGCGGCGGAGGATGTCGAGAACGGGAAACCCGAGCCCGACGGCTACCTGCGCGCACTCGCGCTTCTCGACGGCGGGTTCGCGCCCGCCGACGTCCTCGTCTTCGAGGACACGGAGGCGGGCGTGGCGTCGGCGAAGACCGCCGGGATGCGATGCATCGCGGTGCTCGGAACGCTCGCGCCCGAGCGCCTGGCACGGGCCGACGACATCGTCGAGCGTCTCGATCTCGAGCTCATGCGCCGTCTTCTCGGTTGAGACCGCTCGTGATCGCCCACCGCGGCGCATCGTGGGATGCGCCGGAGAACACGATTGCTGCCGTCCGGCGCGCGATCGAGATGGGCGCCGATTACGTCGAGGTGGACGTGCAGGCGACGCGCGACGGCGAGCTCGTCATCCTCCACGATCGCGTGAAAGTCGCCCGAGCCGCCCTTCCCCCCGACACGCCGACGCTCGACGAGGTCGTGGAAGAGTGCGCGGGCAAGATCGGCCTCGCGGTCGAGATCAAGAGCCCGTATCTTCATCGCCGGCACGCGTTGACAGCACGGATCCTCGAGACGGTGAGCGCGCGCCGCGTCGACCCCGACTCGGTCGTTGTCCTTTCCTTCTCACGAAGCGCGATTCTCGAGACGCGCCAGAAGCGTCCGGAGCTCCGCACGATCCAGCACGTGGCCTACGTGCCCATCCGAGCAGCCGCGCGGTACGCCTGGGGCGTCGGCTTCGACGACGCGCGGGCGAGTCGCCGCGGCATTGCGCTGGCGCAACGACTCGGACTCGCGACGACCGTCTACACCGTCAACAACCAGCGCCGCATCCGTGATCTGGCCGCACTCGGCGTGACCGGCATCTTCACCGACCGGCCCGACCTCGCCCTCGCGACGCTCACCCGCCCAAGCGCTTGACGGCGCATTGTTAGGGTTGGCCGCGTTGGCCGATCCGTTTGCCTGGACGAACAGTTTGTGGGGTTCGTGAGTCGCGCCGACGCGCTCGAGCAGCTCGCGGCCCGGGAGTTCGATCTGCTCGTGATCGGCGGCGGGATCATCGGCGCTGGAATCGCGTGCGAGGGCGCGCGAGCAGGGCTCGCCGTAGCGCTGGTCGACCGTCTCGACTTCGGCTCCGCGACGTCGAGCGCGTCGTCGAAGCTCATCCACGGAGGCCTCCGCTACCTCCGCCTCGGAGACATTCGGCTCGTCCGGGAGGCGCACGAGGAGCGGCGACTCCTCCTGAAGGTCATCGCGCCTCATCTCGTTCAGCCGCTTCGATTTCTGCTTCCGCTTTACGAGCACGGCCCGTACCGGCCGCTCGCGCTTCGGGCAGGCCTCTTGCTCTACTCGACGCTCGCCCGCGAGCGATTCGGCGGGATCGTCTCGGCCGAGCGCGCGCGAGCGCGCGTGCCGGATCTTCGCATCGACGGACTCCGTGGCTGCGGCCTGTACGCCGACGCCTGGACGAACGACAGCCGCCTTTGCCTCGCGAACGTGCGCGGAGCGGCGGAGGACGGCGCGACAGTTCTGAACTACGCCGCCGTCCGCTCGCTCCGGGTCGTCCGGGGCCGCATCGTCGGAGCCGACGTCGAGGACGGCATCGGGGGAAACAACGTTTCTGTGCAGACGCGGACCGTCGTGAATGCGACCGGGCCGTGGGTCGACGAGGTTCGGCGTCTCGAGGACCCTGGCTGCCCGCGGTCGAGCCGCCTCAGCAAGGGCGTCCACGTCCTCGTCCGACCCGAACATGCGTGGTCCGCCGCACTGACGATCCCGCACGACAGGGTGCGCGTCTCCTTCGCGGTCCCGTGGGAGGGGATGCTCATGCTCGGCACGACTGACACGGCGTACGACGGTGACCCGGCCGACGTTCGACCGACGGAAGAGGACATCGAGCAGGTTCTCGGGGAGGCGGCCATCGCGCTCGATACGAGCCTCGTCGAGCGCGACCGGGTGCGGTACGCCTTTGCCGGCCTCCGGGTGCTGCCCGGCACCGGCCGCGACACGGCGCGTGCGCGGCGAGAGACCGTACTGCTTCGCGGCCCGGCCGGAATGCTCTCGGTCGCAGGCGGAAAGCTCACGACGTACCGGCGCATCGCGCACAACGTGCTGCAGGCGCTGCGCGCAGAGCTCGGCCTCCATTCGATCGACACCGACGCCCGACCGCTTCCCGGAGCGGGAAGGGTCGCGGACATCGCGGCTTGGCTCGCAACGGAACCGACGGAGATCGAGCCGGCCACGCGCTCGCATCTCGCGCGCCTCTACGGAACATTCGCGCAAGACGTACTGGCGGAGGCCGAGCCCAACGCGGAGCTCCTTCGGCCCCTGCATCCCGACGGCCCTGACATCGCCGCTCAGGTCGCGTATGCCCGGCGCGCTGAGTGGGCCTGTTCGGTCGACGACGTCCTGCGCAGGCGAACGACCCTTGCCGTTCGCGGGCTCGCGGAGCCCGCCGTGGTCGCCCGGGTCGACGAGCTCCTCCACGGAGACGTCCGCTCGGCCGCGTGATGGCAAGCATCGTCTGCCTCACCTTCGACTTCGACGCTCTGTCCGTCTGGCTCGCTTACGAGAAGGTCACGCCGGCGATGCTTCAGCGCGGCGAGTACGGCGCTCGCGTCGGCGTGCCACGGGTCCTCCGCCTGCTGGAAGCCCACGGGCTCAAGGCGACGTTCTTCGTCCCCGGCCACACGGTGGAGTCGTTTCCCGAGGAGACCGCGTCCATCCTCGAAGCCGACCACGAGGTGGCCCACCACTCCTACGCGCATGTCGATCCGAGCACACAGAAGCCCGAGGAGGAGCGCGCGGACATGGAGCGCGCGCTGCAGGTCCTCGACGGGATCGGCGTGCAGCCGCACGGCTTCCGCTCGCCGTCCGCGGACCTCTCCGAGGTCACGCTGGCACTCGTCGAGGAGCTCGGCTTCGTGTACGACTCGAGTCTCATGACGGACGACTACCGCCCGTTCCATCCGCGTATCGGCGACCAGGTCTCGCGTGGGCAGCCGCTCGAGCGCGGACGCGAGTCGCGTCTGTGGGAGCTCCCGCTCTCGTTCGAGCTCGACGACTGGGTCCACTTTCAGTTCAATTTCGACCCGTACCGGAAGGGAGGCGCGACGCCGAGCGACGTGCTCGAGATCTGGCAGGGAGAATTCGACTGGATGAACGAGAACGCGGACGACGGCATCCTCACGGTGACCATGCATCCCCAGGTGATCGGCCGCGGCCATCGGATCGCCATGCTCGAACGGTTCATCGAGCATTGCGCCGAAGCCGGCGCCGGCTTCGAGCGAATGGGCGACGTTGCGAGGAAACTTCCGGCCTCATGAGCGAGACCATCGATCCCCGCGTCCGGATCGGGCACGTTCACCTCAAGGTCGCGAACATCCAGCGCGCGCTCGATTTCTACTGCGGCGTTCTCGGCTTCGAGCTTCAGCAGGGCTGGGACGATCAGGCCGCGTTCATCTCCGCCGGCGGATACCACCATCACATCGGCTTGAACACCTGGGAGAGCCGCGGCGGTTCGCCGCCCCCGCCGGGAACGACGGGGCTCTACCACCTCGCGATCCTCTATCCGACGCGAGAGCTCCTCGGGGACGCTCTTCGCCGCCTGCTCGAGGCCGGCGTTCGGCTCGAGGGGGCCTCCGACCACGGCGTCAGCGAGGCGCTCTACCTGCGCGACCCGGACGGCAACGGCGTCGAGCTCTACTGGGACCGACCCGAGGAGGAATGGCCACGCCCGAGCGACGGCGAGGGAGTCGCCATGTTCACGCGGCCGCTCGACGTTCAGGGCCTCCTCGCCGCGGGTACCGAGCGGCCATGAGCGAGCAAGAGCAAGAGCGGGAGCCCGGCAAGGACGAGCTTCAGGAGGAGCAGGAGGGCAAGGGCTACGGCGAGGACGAGGACGAACGCGACGAGACGCTCGCACGCGAGAGCGACGAGCGCTCCTAGCGCCGAGGGGCTGGATGCAGGGACCGACCAGGCGCAGGGTTGAGCGACGCGGATCGTGGCTCGTCGTCGGGCTTCTCGCCGCTTTACTTCTGATCGCAGCCCTCTGGCTGCTCTACCCCCTTCGTCTGCTCTAGCCGGTCGCGA
>JACCYG010000063.1 GCA_013696595.1 Actinomycetota bacterium
GGAATGCCGGCTCGGCCCAGTGGATGTCGTCGAAGACGACGACGACCGGCCGCTCGGCCGCGAAGCTCTCGAGTAGTCGGCGCACGGCCCACGAGATCTCCTCCGGACGGCCAAGCACGTCGTCGAGGCCGATCGCACCGGCGAGGCGCGTCGCTACGAGCTTGCCCTCATCGCTGTCCTCGACGAGCTCGGCGAGCTTCGCCCGCGCCTCGTCGCGCGTCTCGTCGTCGTCGATCCCGGCGAGGCTCTTCAGCATGATCGCGAGCGGAAAGTAGGTGATTCCCTCGCCATAGGGGATGCAGCGGCCCTGGAGGACGGTCGCGCGGGTCTCGACACGCTCGACGAACTCCTTGGTCAGGCGCGACTTTCCCGCGCCGGCCGGCGCGAGCACAGTGACGACTGCGCAGGTCGCGGTGACCGAAACCCGCTCGAATGCCTCGACGAGCAAGTCGAGCTCCGCCTCGCGCCCGATGATCGGCGAGTTCAGGCGCCTCGCGAGGCCGGGTGCCTCGGCATCGACCGTGAGGAGGCGATAGGCCGGGAGCGGCTCGCTCTTTCCCTTGGCGGCGAGCGGCTCGACGGCCTCGACGGAGACGGCGTCGCGGACGAGGCGGTAGGTCGCCTCTCCGATCAGCACCTCTCCCGGCGGTGCGGCCTGCTCCAGCCGTGCGGCCACATTGACGGTGTCGCCCGTCGCGAAGGTGCTACCGCCGGCGATGTCCCCCGCGACGACCTCGCCCGTGTTCACCCCGGTCCGCACCTGGATCCGCACTCCCCAGTCTCGCTCGAACTCCCCGTTCAGGATCACGAGCGCGTCGCGCATCTGAGCGGCAGCACGCACGGCGCGCAGGGCGTCGTCCTCGTGCAAGACCGGAATCCCGAAGGCGGCCATGATCGCGTCGCCGACGAACTTCTCGAGGGTGCCGCCGTGCCGCTCGATTACGTGCGTCGCCTCGCCGAAGTACCGCGACATCACCTGCCGCATCGACTCGGGGTCGAGCTGCTCGCCGAGCGCCGTCGAGCCGGTGACGTCGCAGAAGAGCATCGTCACCGTTCGCCGCGAGTCGACCGCGAGCGAGCGAGCGCCGGTGAGTCCCGGCGAGAGGCCGGGAGGCGGCGGGACGACCGCAGTCGGAGCGGCTACGGGAACGGGCGTGCCGACGACGGCCGTACCACACTGCGCGCAGAACTTCGCCCCCGGGACGAGCTCTGCCCCGCAGCCCGTGCATCCGGTCGCGACGGCGGATCCGCACTGCGCACAGAAGCGCGCTCCCGCCGCGCTCTCGGCGCCGCAATGAGGACAGAACGGCATGTCGCCAGTGTACGACGGGGCCGGCGGGTACTCGCGTCCCGCCGGCCCGTCGCGATCTGTGCTGGGAGCGCTAGCCGGGGTAACCGGGACGCGCGAAGACGTTCCCCGTCCAGCCGTCGGAAGTCGGATAGTCGACGGCCTCCTCCTCGTCGAATCCCACCACCCTGAGCACGAGCTTCGACAGGTTCAAGCCGACGAGCAGCGCCGTCTGTCCGCTCGGACAGGAGAAGCCCTCGGGCGAGGCCAGGAGGATCGACAACCCGTCACCGCTGTAGACGATCTTTCCGTTCCGGTCGGCCGTCAGCGAGAGCTGGCTGCCGAGGATGCCGACGGGTCCCTCGAACTTCTTCGGATCGGCCGGCCAACCGCCGCCTCCGTTCGCACACGCCCAGGCCTGCGTGCCCTCGGCGTAGGGAACGAACTCGGGCGTGCGCGAGACGCCGACCGCGCTGAAGTGCACATAGATCACGGCCGCCGCGGAGCTCGGCGCCTCGACCGCCGCCGCAAGCACTCGGGCCGACTCGACGGTTGCCGTCTTGCCTCCGCCCTTCGTCGCGGTGCCCGCGTCGAAGGTCGAGTCCACCGTTCTGAAGTTCGGGAAGCCGGCCCACGCGGCAGTCACGCCGATCGCGAGCGCCGCTGTCGCGACCACGGCGAGAATCGCCGGTCGTCTCGTTCTGTTCACTCTCTCACCTCACCCTTCGTGCCCTGAGCAATTTTGATTCGCCCAGGATCGAGTCTTTCTCGTCAAAAGTCAAGTTAGCCGCAAAATCTTCCCTCGCGCGGCGCGAAACCTTCCCTTATCCAGGCGAGACTCCGGAGCCGATTGAGCCGAGCCGACCGGCGACGAGCGCATCGGCGGCGCCGGAGCTGCGGGGATCCTGCGCCACGGCACCGAGGAAGTCGGAACGCTCGAGCGCAAGGAGCCGCACGGCGGTGCGGGCGGTGACCGTCGCCGTGCGCGGGACGTCGCGGAGCAGCGCGATCTCGCCGAAACCGTCGCCCTCCTCGAGCTCGACAGGTCCGTGACCGGCATCTGCCGCGACCGTTCCCGACTCGATCAGATAGAAGCGTGCGCCCTCTTCGCCCATCCGAACGATGGTCTCGCCGGTCGCGGCGGTTTCGAGCACGAGCCGGCCGGCCAGGTGCTCGAGGGTTGCAGGCGGCAGCGGCGCGAAGATCGGATGCCGCGCGAGCAGCGCGATGCGACTCGGCTCGACCCGCGATCCGACCGAGACCGCGCCGAGACCTCTCGCAGAGAGGAGTACGAGGGCCGGGAGAAAGAGCCCGGTCGCGATCAGCGCGCCGCGCGTCCCGATCGTCGCGACGAGCAGCGGCGCGAGCAGCGCTCCCGCCCCGATCGAGGCGAGCAGGATGCTCTCGAGCACCCCAAACACGCGCGCGAGCACGTCATCCGGGACGGCCCGCTGCATGAGCGTCAGCGCGCTGATGTCGGTCAGTGTGTTCCCGACCCCAGAGACCACGAGCAGGGCGAGCACGAATGCGGGCTCTGCCGAGATCGCAACGAGCGCGAGCGGCGCTCCGTAGAGCGCGACACCGAGGCCGAAATCGAGCGCGAGGCGTCCCCGGGCCGCCAGCGTAAGCGCAAGCAGAGCGCCGAGCAGGCCGCCGATCCCCACCGCCGAGTTGAGGAAGCCGACGCCCGCCTCGCCGAGCTCGAGAAGCTCGAGCGCCGTCACGACGACGAGCACGGCAAAGGCTCCGGCGACGAGGGTTTGGGCGGCATAGAGGCCGACGACGAGCCGGAGGCCGCGATCCGCCGCCAGCGCCCGGAATCCCGCGGCGAGCTCCTGGGTGAACCGGGGCCGGGTCGAGCGCGGAGACGCGGGCGACGGCGTTTCGGCCCGGATCCGCGCCACGAGCAGCGCCGACCAGAGGAAGCTCAACCCGTTGACGCCGAAGACGACCTCGGCGCTCGTCGCCGCGAGGAGGAGCCCGCCGAGGGCGGGGCCTAGGAAGCTGCCGACGCTCTCGACGGTCGACGAAGCGACGTTCGCTGCGCTCAGCTCCTCCGGGTCCCGCGCCAGCGAGGGCAGCAGAGCGGCCTGCGCGGGGCGGAACGCGGTGCCGACGACGCTTGCGAGACCCGCCGCCGCGTAGACGACCGGCGCCGGGCCTCCCGAGAGGATCGTCAGGGCGGCCACAGCCATCAGCGGAGCCCGGATCAGGTCCGCGGCGATCATCACTCGCTCGCGCGGAAAGCGATCGGCGGCGACCGCGACGATCGGCGCAGCGAGTGCGGAAGGCAGCAGCCGGATCACCGCGACGAGCCCGACCGCCGCCGGTCCGCCCTGCTGATAGGCGTAGACGGCGAGCGCGACCGAGTACGACCAGTTCCCGACCACTGAGCCCATCCAGGCAAGCTGGATCCGGCGGAGGTTCGGATTACGGAACGTCGCGCCGAGCGATCCGTAGGCCCGGCCGAAGCGTGTCGAGAGCGCCCGCACGAGCGGCACCTTCGCACTCTTCGTTGCGGACTGGAAGAGGGTGAGGGAAGATGTCCGCCGTGGAGCGCGTCTAGTGGTCGAGCGCCGACCAGAGGCGCACGGCACTGAATGACGACGAAGGGAGCACGAGATGTCGGACAAGGAGCGGGATATCGAACGTCACGACGAGGGCCAGACCGAGGAGCCGACCCAGGATTCGACGGGCGACGACTTCGAGGCCCACCGTCACATCGATCGCGATGTCGAGCGGAACGACGACGGTGGCACGCCCAACCGGGACGCCGACGCCGGCCGCAACATCGACTGAGCACCCCACCTGCACGAACCGAAGCCGGGGCGCAGCGGACTCCTGCCCCGGCTTCGCGCTGTCTAGGGCTCTCGCTGCTCAGTGCTGGGCGGGCGGCGCGAGCACCGCGACGAGCGCGCGCAGGAGCTGAAGCGCCGCCTCGCGTCGCTCCTCCTCGAGATCCTCGAGCGCACCGGCAAGCTCGGCGACGAGCGCGACATCGACCGCGCCGCCCTCGACGATCGCTCTTGCGCGCCGTGCCCCGCGGAGGAGATCGAGCGCAATCGCCGCCTGGCTCGCGAAGAGCCCGAGCA
>JACCYG010000090.1 GCA_013696595.1 Actinomycetota bacterium
TGCTCGATCCGTCGACCTCGACCTTTCCGGCGAGCGCTTCGCTTGTGTTGGTCGCGGCTCCTGCGTTCGATTCGTCGTTGCCCTCGCGGCCGCAACCGGCCGCCGCGACGGCGAACGCAACGGCGAAGAGGCCGAGAAAGACGAGCCGGGAGGTGAGGCGAAATCGCAATGTTCTCCTTTCGCGTCGCATGTGCCCTGAGTGTTCAGGGCGCACGTCGGCGCGTGGGCAGAAACGCGGTGAACGACTGGAGAAGAGGTGGTGAACGCGCTAGCGCGCCGGAAACGCGCACCGGACCGTGAGGCCCGATCCGCGCTCGCCTGTCGCCTCGACCGTTCCTCCCGCCGAGGCCACCACGTGCTTCACGATTGCGAGCCCGAGCCCGGTCCCGCGCGACGCTCGCGCGCGGTCGGCGCGATAGAAGCGCTCGAAGAGCCGCCCAAGATCTTTGTCGCCGACACCGACGCCGTCGTCGGACGCGACCAAGACGACTGCGTCGGCCTCTCGCCGGACCGCGAGGGCGCAGGTCGCACCGGCGCCGGCATACCTGATCGCGTTCTCCGCGAGGTTCTCGGCGACGACCCGGATCATCCGCGGGCGAAGCGGGAGCTCCGTGTCCGCATCGCCTTCGACTGTGACGGTCACGCCCGCGCGCGCCGCACTCTCCGCGAGCGCGTCGGCGACCTCGCGGAGGATGGGCAGCGCGGCAGTCGCTCCGAGGGCCACCGGCTCGCGGCCCGACTCGAGCTCGCTCAGGAAGAGGACGTCGTCGATGAGCTCGCGGATCTGACCGACCTCCTCGCGGGCCTGCTCGACGAGGTCTCGCGTTTCCGTGTCGGGAAGTAGTGCCGTCTCGAGGAGCGCAAGGAGCCGTGCCAACGGCGTTCGGAGCTCGTGCGAGACCGCCGCGGTGAACCCGGCTCGAAGCTCCTCGTACGCTGCGAGATCTCCGGCGTCCCGCAGGTAGACGAGGGTCTCGCGCCGGCCGTCGAGGTCGTACGGGATCCGAAAGATCTCGCGGCCCCCTTCGGGCCGGAGAAGCTCGGCCGGAACTGGCGCCCCGTCCTCGAGACCGTCGAGCGACTCGCGTGCCCGCCTGCTCGCGGCGATCACGCGCTCGTCTTCGTCCAGGACGACGACGATCTCCCGGCTTTCCTCCACGAGCCTTCGTCCCCGTTCGGCTTCGAGCCGGAGCTCATTCGAGTTGGGACCGGGCTCCGAAGCTCCGCGGGCCGTCCAGCGGGCGAAGAGCCCTTTCACCGCCTGTTCACCGTCCGTTCACGGGTCGGCGACCCCTGCCCCCGCTCGAGACCGGCATTATCGTGGCTGGCGTGCCCAAGGTTCTCATCATCGAGGACGATGACGTCATTGCGGAGGGCATGTCGCGGCATCTCGCTGCCGCAGGATTCGATCCGCTCTGGGTGAACAAGGGCGAAGCGGGGCTCGCTCGCCTCCGCTACGAGCGTCCCGACGTCTGCGTCCTCGACCTCATGCTCCCGGGCGTCGACGGCTGGCGGCTCATCGAGACCGCGCGAAGTGAGGGGATCGGCACGCCGATCCTCGTCGTGAGCGCACGGGGTACCGAGCACGACCGGGTGCATGCTCTCGAGATTGGAGCAGACGACTACCTCGTGAAGCCGTTCTCGATGAATGAGCTGATCGCACGCGTCCGCGCGGCTGCACGCCGGGGCGTCCGCGCGCAGAATGCCGAGCGCGGCGATCCGATCGAGGTCGAGGAGCTTCGGATCGACCCGCTGAACGTGCAGGCGTACGTCGACGGCCAGAGCGCGGATCTGACGCCGACGGAGTTCCGTTTGCTCTACGCGCTCGCACTCGAGCGGTGCCGCGTGGTTACCCGCGACGAGCTGCTCCAGAAGATCTGGGGCCGGCGGCAGACCCGCCGGGACCGCACCGTCGACGTCTTCGTCCGCAAGCTTCGGGACAAGATCGAGGCGCGGTCCTCAGCGCACACATTCATCCAGACCCGCTACGGAGTCGGCTACAAGTTCGAGCCCGTCTCCAAATGAGCCGGGTCCTGTTCGTTTGCGTCCAGAACGCCGGCCGGTCGCAGATGGCGGAGGCACTCTTCGCACGCGCGGTCAACGGACGCCACGAGGTGCGCTCCGCAGGGACCCGGCCGGCCGAACGGGTTAACAGTCAGGTCGTCGAGGCGCTTGCCGAGATCGGGGTGGACGTTGCCGACCGCGTCCCCCGGCGACTCGAGCGGAGCGACGCGGAATGGGCGGACGTCGTCGTGACGATGGGCTGCGGGGACGAGTGCCCGTACATCCCAGGGAAGCGGTACGTCGACTGGGATCTCGAGGAACCCGCTGGGCGCTCGGCCGAGGAGGTTCGCGCGGTCCGAGACGAGATCGAGGCGCTCGTGGCGGAACTGGCGACCGACCTGAGTTAAGATCCTCGCGCCGTGCCGACGGTCGGAAACCACATGACGCGCGACCTCCTGACGGTCGCGGCGGACGCGACGCTGGGCGCGGCCGCCAAGCGGATGGCCGCACGAGGGGTCGGCGCCGTCGTCGTGCTCGAGAACGAGCGCCTGAGTGGCATCC
>JACCYG010000168.1 GCA_013696595.1 Actinomycetota bacterium
GCTCGATCGCCTCGGGCTCGGAGTCCACTCCGACTGCCTCGCAGCCGAACGTCGAGAGGAAGTGCGTGATCGAGCCCGCGGCGCAACCCAGGTCGAGCACGCGGTCGCCCGCCTTCGGGTCGACGAGATCGTGGACGGCGGCGAGGCGAAGGCGGCTCCAAGCCGTGTCGTTCAAGTAAGCGTCCGCGAGATTCCTCATGAAGCACACGTCGTACTCCGCGGGCGAGCGGCGGAACGTGAGGCGCGTCACGGCGACTCCAGCCGGTACAGCGCGTAACGGTCGTCTTCGTACGCGGGCTCGAGCGAGCCGACGAGAGTCTTGGGATCACGGTTCGCCTTCGCGACGAGCAGCCAATCGGCTCCGTACCTGGACAGGATCGCCTCGCGCTCAGCATCGCCGAGGCCGGGGGAGAAGAATCGCCACGCATCTTCGACCCGGTCGTACGGGCGGTTGCGCGGGGTGTTGGCGACATGCGCGGGTGGCGCCGCGTTGATGTAGAGCGGCGCCAGAGCGGCGACTCGATAAGCGCTCTGAGGATCCGAGAAGACGACCTCGAGCGGTCGAAGCTTTCGGAGCGCATCGACTAGGCCAGGTGTGAGGGCGCGCTCGTCACGCGCACTCCGCTCGACCGAGGCAAGTCCGGTCACCACGATCGGTGCGATGACGGCAAGCGTGACGGCTACGGTCCAGGCGGCCCGCGAACCTGGAAGCCCGAGTCTCCCGAAGATTGGCCGGCGGCGGCGCTTGCTTTCCACCCAGGACACGAACGTTCGCGGCACCGTCAGCCCGGCTCGGCGCCAAACCCGAAAACCGACCAAGAGGGCGAGCGTCGCGCCCGCGCTTCCCAGGGCGATCCAAACCGGCCAGGAGGGGCCGCCCTCCACCTGTCGGGACGTCTCGGTCGGATACGCGATCTGCGCCGCGAGGGCTGTCGCACCCGCCAGCGCGACTCCGATGAGCTTGAGACGGCTCAGAAGCATCGCCGCGCCTGCGAGGGCGACGGTGATCGGAAGAAAACCAGTCAGTCGACGCGTCTGTGACAGGGAGACCGTGTCGGACAACACGGTGAAAATTGGCGGCGAAAGGGCGACGGCGAGGAGCGCGAGCGACGTTCCGACCACGAACGCCGACCACAGTCGTCTCCGGGCGAACGCGGCCAACGGCACAACCGCGAGGCCGATGACGACGATCGATGCACCGCGCGTGATCGCTTCGGGCGGCAGGCGGAACGTGTCCGCGGCGGCGTCGAACAGCCGCGAGTAGTGCGCCAGGCCTCGAGCTCTCTCCGCCGCATCCGGTTGAAAGGACGCCGTCGCCCTCACGGCCGGCAGGAGCCAGACGAAGTAGGCGCCCGCCGGGACGAGGAGGCCGCCGAGCGCGAGAGCGAGGCGGCCGACCGCCGGCCGCTCAAACCGGGCGAGAAGAAGGCGCGCTGCGAAAAACCCACCCGCTGCGATCGCTACGAAGATGGCATCGGTGGGATGGACGACTGCGACCGCGAAGGCGGCCGCGACAAGAAACGGAAGCAACCGAAGCGGACCGCCGGAGACGATCGCGAAGACGAGCGCCAGCGCGGCGGGAACGAGGAGAAGCCGTGACGCCGCCGTCGGTAGCGCGAGCCACTCGACAAGGCCTGGAGGCGCTCTCGAAGTCACGAACCCCGTGCCGGCGCGCGAAAACCCTGCTTGAGCGATCTGTGCGAACGCGACCGTGATCCCGCCCACCCACGACCCGAAGAGTGCAGCTCCGGCGGCGTAGGCGAGCACGAACGCGAGTGGCGCGAGGACGGCAGGCAGGTAGACGACGACATCGGCCGTCCCGACACCGGCGAGCTTCCCGACGAGCGCGAGGACGGCGTGCCAGAGGGGGACTGCGTATCCCGGATGGAGATCGCCGTTCTGAAACTCGTTCACGCTGGCGAGAGACTCGAGGGAGGGAAGCTCGACGAGCTTCTGCGCCCGCGCGAGATGGAAGAGCCAATCACCCTTGAGCGCCGGCGGCACCCACCACAGCAGCCCTCCGAATGCGAAGCCGACCACCAGCAGGGCTCCCAACGCCCGAAGCTCCATGCGGTCGCGGGCCGCCGGGCGCGCTCTCGCCGCCGGAAGGAGCGCAGCCAGAACGATCGCCACGACGACGGCGATCGTGAAGCTCACGGAAGCCTCGAAGGCAAACGTGAGCACGAGCGCCACGAAGAGGAAACCGAGGCTGCAGGCAACGGACGCGGCGAGCGCGAGACTCAGCGACGCGGGCGCGCCGACCGCTCGGACGACGAGCGCCCCCGGCAGCACGAGGAGGCACGCGGCCGCAGCGAAAAGCCGCGCGTAGAGGCCAAGGCCGGTCTCGGGCAGCAGGCGAGCGACTGCGAGAGCCAAGGGAAGGGCCGCGACGACTCCTGCCCAGCGCAGGTCCCACTGGGGCCGTCTCAGGATCGCGGCGCTCACCGACGCCAAGCTGAATCCTCGTCGGGAGGCGGCTTGACGAGCGGGGCCCCATCCGCTGGCCGAGGCCCTTCACGAATCGATGCGTCACTCATAGTCCGTCGCCTTCATTCCGTTCGGGCGCGCACGAGCACCGGGCGGACGCTACGCCAGAGAAGGATGAGACCACCGGGAATGGAGCTCGCCACGGTGACGACGTAGAACAGGAACCCAGTCGCGAAAGCAGCGTTTGCGTCCACGTCGAAGCGTCCGAGGAACGCGACGAACGCCGCCTCACGAACGCCGACGCCGTTGATCGTGAAAGGCACGAGCATGAGAAGGAAGAGGATCGGGCCGAAGATCACGTAGACGAGGGGCGAGAGGTCGATCCCGACGGCCTCCCCGCAGAGCCAGATCGAGAAGATGCGAACGAGCTGTCCCGCAAGCGTCACGACAAACGCGAAGGCGAGCGTGCCGGGCCGCTCACGGTAACCATGCAAGGCCCCGTGGACGGTGTCGAGCACGCGTTCCACGCGAAGGCGGCGCGCGAACGGAAACACCCAGGCCTCGAGCGCGCGACGAGTCCGCCGCGAGAACATCAGCACCCCGAGGAGGACGAGTGCGCCGACGGATAAAGCTTCGATCCAGACCACGAGGGCCAGGTCCTCGTAGCGGCCGGCCGCAACCGCGAGTGCAACTGCGACGAGAACGAGCGTTGCGCTCGCGCCGATGATCCGCTCCATGAGAACGGCCCCCGCGACCTCAGCCCTCGCGGTCGGACGCCTGCGCGCATGCTCGACGATCCGGACTGCGTCACTGCCCATTGAGCTCGGGAGCACTTGCCCGACCGCGTAGCCGACGAAGTAGAGCTTTGTGAGCCAGCCGAGCGGCTCCTCGATCCCCTTCGAAAGAAGGAGGATCTGCCACCTCCACGCGAACAGGCCCGTCGTGACGGCGAAGAGAGCGAGGGCTGCGGCTAGATCGGCGATATCGCTCGCCCGGACAAGCTCGACCGTCCTGCCGAGGTCGAGCTGGAGAAGAAGGAGCGCGAGCACCACGCCGCTGACCGCGACCTGGAGCGCGATCCGGGCGCCTCGCCTCATGGTCGTGGCCGGTGGGCGCCCGTCCTTCGGCGAGCGCGAGCGGCGTGCATCGCCGCCGAGGCTACCAGCCTGGACGTGGCCGACCCGCTCTCCGTCACGAGTCGCTCTCGATGGTGATCCACGGCGGATATCTTGTTGTTTCGGCTCGGTGCGCCGGAGAGATCTAAACTGAAGAAGAGCGCCTGCGCAGACCGGCTCGAGCAGCGGCCCTCGGGCGCCTGCCGGCGGTTCAAGCCCTCGAGGAGGCGTACGTGAACGCGAAGATCGCCGAGCGGACGAAGCTGATCGCCGAGGACCGTGTCCATGGCGCGGGCTGGCTCGCCCGTCAGGCGGTCGAGGCCCTTGCCGAGGCTGTCGAGGAGGGCGCGGACCCGCTGGAGGCCGCCAGAGAGCTC
>JACCYG010000173.1 GCA_013696595.1 Actinomycetota bacterium
CGCGAGCGCGGTCTCGGCCTCTTCGGGAGTCTTGCCCGCGACGTTCACGTTCGAGATCGTCAGGCCTGCCGCGATCCGGTCGGCCGATCCCGCGAAGACGAGCCCGGTCGCGAGGGTCAGCACGAGGGTGCTTCCCGCACCCCAGAGACCGACTCGGCGCCACGGGATCGCGTCGGCGACGCGCCGGATGCGCGCAGCATGCCGCCCGCGGAGCGGCGGAACCCCAGCCTCGACCCGCATGAAGTGGGCGAGTTTATCCGGTCGTGAGGCCGAACGCCGCGCGGAAGCGCACCACGCGCGCTACGTGCCGGTCGAGCACGCCCGCCCGCGCGAGTGGAAGGAGCGCCCGGATCGCGCGGCGCGCATCGTGGGCGCTCGTGAACAGCACGAGGTCGGCGCCCGCACGGATCGCCTGTCGTGCCCATCGCGGTGGCCACGGGCCGCGCACGATGGAGAGCGAGTCCGTGATCGCGATCCCGCGAAAGCCCGTGTCCCGAAGGAGCCGGTACGCGGTCGGCGAGACGACCGCGCGCTCGTTTCTGAACCCCGGGTAGAGGGCGTGACTCAGCATCACGCACGGGACGCCGGCGGCGATCCCAGCGCGGAACACGGCCAGCTCGTCATCCCGCACGCGCGCGTGAACGCGAGGGCGGTTGTCGGTCGAGACGGGCGCCGAGGCAAGCCCCGGGAAGTGTTTCGCGCACGCGCCCGCCCCGCCGGCTGCGAGCCCACGCGCGAAGGCGATTCCGAGTGATCCGTCGCGGAAGTGGCGCGACCCGAGCGGGCCGGTCGCCCCGTCGAGGACGGGCGCGAGATCGATGTGGACGCCGTGGCGTCGAAGCGCGGTCCCCGTCTCGCGCCCGGCCTGGTACGCCTCGCGCCGCGAGTCGTAGTCCGAGGCAGCCACGAGCGGCGGGAGATCCGAAAGCGCGTTCGCCCCGGCTCCCTCCTGATCGACGAAAACGAGCGCGCCGCGGGGCCGGCGCATGTTCCGGCTCCAGTCCTGGACGAGCACGCCGGCGACGCCACGCGGGGCCGGTAGGCCGGATACGACGACCAGGGCGGCCTTCTCCTCGGGCGTGAGCGCCGGCACGGACGGCACGGGTGCCGGCGCAGGCGTGAGCAGCGCGCCGACCGCGGCGAGGAGCGTTTCCACGAACGCCGCGACCGTCAAGGGGTCCCTAGACTAGCTCCGTGGACTTCGACCTCACGCCTGAGCAGCGCGAGGTGCAAGAGACGGTCCGGCAATTCGTCGAGGACCGAATCCTGCCGAACGCGATCGAAAACGACATGAACCACCGCCTCGACATGTCGGTGATCGAAGGCATGGCGGAGCTCGGGCTCCTCGGAATCGTGATCCCGGAGGACCAAGACGGCGCGGGCATGGACTTCGTGTCCGAGGCCCTCGCCTGCGAGGAGATCGAGCGCGGCGAGGCTGCTTTCCGGACGCTCATCTCCGTCCACGTCGGCCTCAACTCGCTCGCGCTTCTCCGGTACGCGAACGACGAGCAGAAGGAGCGCTACCTGGCGCCGCAGGCCCGCGGCGAGAAGCTCGCCTGCTTCGGGCTCACCGAGCCCGCGGCCGGCTCGGACGTCGCGTCGATGCTCACCAGTGCGCGGCGCGAGGGCGACTCGTACGTCCTGAACGGTCAGAAGAACTGGATCTCGTACGCGACGGTGGCCGAGCACGCACTCGTCTTCGCGAAGACCGATCCCGCCGCCGGCAACAAGGGCATCTCCGCCTTCGTCGTCGAAGCCGCTTGGCCCGGGGTCTCCTCGGCCGAGACCGAGCACAAGCTCGGCATCTGGGCGGGATCGACCGGAGAGCTCTTCTTCGAGAACGTCGAGGTACCCGCGGAGAACCTCCTCGGCGAAGAAGGTCAGGGCTTCGAGATCGCCATGTACGGGCTCGACCAGGGTCGGTTCACGGTCGCGGCCGGCGCGTGCGGCGTGATTCGCGCGTGCCTCGAACGCTCAGTCGAATACGCGCGCGAGCGGGAGACGTTCGGCAAGCCGATCGGCAAGCACCAGTTCGTGCAGGACATGATCGCGGAGATGGTGCTCGGCTACGAGACGTCGAAGCTCCTGGTCATGCAGGCCGCCTGGCTCAAGGACCGCGGAGTCCGGAACACGCGCGAGACGAGCCTCGCGAAGTGGCATGCCACGGAGTCCGCGTTCCGCGCCGCCCATCTCGCGATCCAGGTGCACGGCGCCTACGGCTACTCGGCCGAGTACGGGATCGAACGGTACTTCCGCAACGCGCGCGCGCCGATCATCTACGAGGGCACGACCCAGATCCACAAGATGATGCAGGCCGAGCACGCGCTCGGCTATCGCAACCTGAACGGCCGCGACGGCGATGTCTCGCCCATGGCCGCCTGGGCGCCGGCCCTCCTCGCGCGCTAGCCCCTACGACTCCGACCGGGGAATCTCGAAGTAGCCGACCGCCGCCTCGCGCGGGAAGAAGAGCTCGATTTCCGCGTCCCGCCCTGACGTAGGCACGCCTCCGACGAAGACCCCCACGGTCCCGGCCTCGGGCTGCTCGACGACGTCGGGGTCGACCATCGAGGAGAAGACGATGAAGCGTGCGGGCCCGTCCGAGCGGTTTGCGATCTGGTGCGTCCCCGCGGGGCCGCGTCGAAACAGCGCGGTGTCACCCGGCCGAAGCTCCCGCTCGCCGTCGGGTGTGCGCAAGGTCGGCGTGCCGTCGACCACGAGCAGAAGCTCTTCGTTCGCGTAGTGCAGGTGGTAGAGGCTCTGCCAGCCGGGCTCGACCTCGAACATCGTCGCCCCGAGCAGCTCACCGCCCAGCCTTCGGCCGATGTGCGCGAATCGCTCGTTCACCCCGAGCGGCGCTCGTTCGACGTCCCATTCGCTCGCGTAGATGTTCACTGTCTTCCTCCTCGCTCGCGGTTCCGGTGCGTATCCTCGCGGTTGAGATGGGCCGAATCGCCGCCATCCTCGTAGCGGCTCTCGGCGTCGCCCTCGCGGCGACCTCCGCCGCCTCCGCCCCGCCGGCTCGCGGCCTCTTCGTCCCTGGCAAGAGTCTCGGAGGCGTGTCGATCGGAATGACGCAGGCGGAGGTGCTTCGGACGTGGGGCAAGCGCCA
>JACCYG010000178.1 GCA_013696595.1 Actinomycetota bacterium
ATCGTCGTCCGCGCCGCGATGAAGCCTCTCCCGACGCTGATGAAGCCGCTCCGCTCGGTCGACCTCGAGACGGGGGAGGCAGCCGAGGCGCTTGTCGAGCGAAGCGACGTCGCGGCGGTCGAGGCGCTTGCGGTCGTCGCCGAGGCCTGCGTCGCGTTCGAGCTTGCGCGCGCCGCGCGCGAGAAGTTCGGCGGCGACGCGCTCGAGGACTTCGTCGCGGCTCACCGCGCCTACGTGGAGCGAATCCCCTGGTCTCCGAGGTAGGAGCGCTCGGCAAGCACATCGCGCTCATCGGCTTCATGGGCGCGGGGAAGACGACGATCGGCAAGAAGGTCGCTCGCCTGACCGAGCGCCCGTTCTTCGATCTCGACGAGGAGATCGAGAAGCGCCACGGCCCGATCGCGAAGTTCTTCGAGGAGCGCGGAGAGGCGGAGTTTCGCGGAATCGAGGAAGAAGCCGCACGGGAGTTCCTCCGGGGCCATGAGCCGCACGTCATCGCCCTCGGCGGCGGCGCGGTGATTTCCGTGGAGACACGCGCCGAGCTAGGCCGGCGCGCGTTCACGGTGTGGATCGACGTCGACGTTGGTCACGCGTGGGCACGGGTGCGGGAGACCAACCGGCCCCTTGCGCAGGACGAAGTATCGTTCCGCAACCTCTTCCAAGACCGGCAGGAGCTCTACCGGGAATTCGGCATGCCGGCGAGAGATGTCGAGGACGTGCTGCTCGCCGCTCTGGGCATCTCGTTGGTCGCTGCATCCGACGAGGTCACTTTTCGACCAGGCGCGGTGGTCGCCGATGAAAACGTGCTTCGGCTCCATCCACTCGACCTCCCGTCCCCGGCCCCATCCATTCACCCTGTTGCGCCCGGGAAGAGCGCCAAGAGCCTCGAAATGGCAGGGCGCTTGTGGGACGACCTCTCGATCGATCGATCCGGCCCGCTCCTCGCGTACGGCGGCGGGACGACGACGGACCTCGCCGGCTTCGTGGCCGCGACCTATCTTCGCGGCCTTCCGTGGATTGCCCAACCGACGACCCTCGTCGGCCAGGTCGACGCCGCGATCGGGGGTAAGACCGGCATCGACCTCGAAAAGGGGAAGAACCTCGTCGGGTCGTTTCACTACCCCGAACTGGTCGTGATCGACTCGAGCGTCCTGGCGACCCTTCCAAAGCACGAGCGGCGAAACGGCATGGCGGAGGTCGTCAAGACCGGATTGCTCTCTGGTCGGCCGGCCTGGGAGCTCGCCGAGCGGGAGATGATTCGCGCGTGCGCCGCCTTTAAGGCCGCTGTTTGCATCTCCGATCCTTACGAGCAGACGGGGCGTCGCTCGATCCTGAACCTCGGTCACACGTTCGCGCACGCGCTCGAGGCCGCGTCGGACTACGAGCTCGCACACGGCGAGGCAGTTGCTCTCGGTCTCCTCGCTGCACTCCGTCTCTCCGGGATGGAGACCGACGTCGTCGAGGAGCTCCTTCGGCCCGAGCCTGCCCGCGTCGACCCCGAGCGCGCCTGGGCGGCGATGCAGCGCGACAAGAAGGCACTAGCCGGCCGCATCCGGCTGGTGCTCCTCGAGGGCCCGGGCAAGCCTGTCTTCCCGGTCGAGCTCCCGGATGCAGAGGTGCGGCGTGAACTCGAACGACTGATCGCGAAGTAGACTCGCCGCCGTGCAAGTGGCCGTGCTCAACGGCGTGAACCTGAACGCCCTCGGTGAGCGCGACCCCGCCCTCTACGGCGGGATGTCGCTGAACGAGCTCGAGAACCGGATCTACCGGTGGGCCCGCGAGCTCGGCCTCTCGGTCCGGTGCCTCCAGACGAACCACGAGGGCCAGTTCGTCGACTGGTGCCACGAGGTTCGCTCGTGGGCGGGCGGCGTCATCCTGAACCTGGGCGCGTGGACGCACTACAGCTACGCGATCCGGGACGCGGTCGAGCTCTTCGACATTCCCGTCGTGGAGGTCCATCTTTCCGACATCTCGAAGCGCGAGGAGTGGCGGCAACACTCTGTCCTCGAAGACGTCGTATCCACCCGCGTGATCGGCAAGGGGCCCGAGGGTTACCGGGAGGCGCTCGCTCATCTTTCGGAAACCGCATGAAGGCCCGGGTTGAGCGCCTGCGTGGCGAGCTCGAGGACCTCGGGGCCTCGACGTTCCTCGTCGCCGAGCCCGTGAACGTCCGCTACCTGACCGGCTTCGCGAGCTCCAACGCGGCCGTGCTTATCGGAAGCGATCAAGTCACGCTGGTGACAGACGGTCGCTACATCGAGTCCGCGCGCTCGCTTGACGGGACCGAAGCGGTCCAGGCCGACCGCGACCTCGCCTCCTGGCTCGGCGAGCGGCTCGGTGAGCTCGCGGAGCCGCCGGTGGCGTTCGAGGCGAACCGCCTGACGTACGCGGGCTACGACGCGCTCACGTCGAGCGGGCTCGAGCTTCGCCCTGCGAAGGGCGTCGTCGAGGAGATCCGGAGCGTCAAGGACAAGGCCGAGCTCGATGCGATTCGGCGTTCCGCGCGCGTCAACGACGCGGCCTACGAGCGGCTTGCCGAGGAGAAATTCGTCGGGAGGACGGAGGTGGAGGTTGCTTGGGCAATGGAACAGGCGCTGCACGATGCGGGCGCGGAAGGGCTTGCGTTCCCGGTGATCGTCGCCAGCGGCCCGAACGCGGCGCGTCCTCACCATTACCCCGGCGTGCGGAAGATCGGATCGGGCGAGACCGTGATCGTGGACGCGGGTGCGGTCGTCGACGGCTATTCCTCCGACTGCACACGGACCTTCGCGACGGGCTCGCTGCCCGACGACCTTCAGGCGGCCTACGACGCCTGTCGCCGCGTGCAGGCGACCGCGCTCGAGGAGGTTCGCGCGCGCGCCGACGCGCGTCAGATCGACGCGAACGTGAGGACCGCGCTCGAGACGGCCGGTTACGAGGTCATGCACGGTCTCGGCCACGGCGTCGGCCTCGAGGTCCACGAGCTCCCGGTCCTGCGTCCGACCGCCACCGGCTCGCTCGTGGCCGGAAACGTCGTCACCGTCGAGCCGGGCGTCTATCTCGCCGGCCGCGGCGGGGTTCGAATCGAGGATCTCGTCATCGTCACGAACGACGCGCCGGAAATCCTCTCGCCGTTCACCAAGGAGGTTGTGACCGTCGCATGACGTCAGACCTGCGCGCGCTCGTGGCCGAGGTGGTCGGCGAGCCGCGCGCGGGGCTCGCGGTGGGAATCGTCTCGGGTGAGGATGACGCGACTCTCGGCTTCGGTCCCGCGCGTGCGCCGAGCCCGCCGAGGCCGATGCACAGACGCTCTTCGAGATCGGCTCGATCACGAAGGTCTTCACGGGGATCGTTCTCGCGTCACTCGTTCGCGAGGGCGTCGTCGGCCTCGGGGACAGAGTCTCGACGCACCTGCCGCGCGACCTTGTGGTTCCGAGCGATCCGACGCTCCTCAAGCTCGCGACTCACGGCGCGGGCCTCCCCAACACGACCAAAGGGATGGCTTGGCGTGAGCTGGCGTTCATGCTCGGGCTGCGCAAATCCGATCCGCACGTGGAGCTCACACCCGATCGCTTCCGCGCAGATCTGGCGCGCACCGGAGTACGCCACCGCCGCTTTCGGTACTCGAGCCTCGCGTTCGGTCTCCTCGGCGAGGCGCTCGCGAACCTGACCGGACAGCCGTATGCCGAGCTCGTGCGCGAGCGGGTGTGCCTGCCGCTCGGGATGCAACACACGACGATTGCCGCGCCGGCCGGCGCCGTCGTCGCTTCGGGAAGCTCACGGCGTGGACGCCCCCGACCTCCCTTTCGAGACGAACGCCTGATGGCAGCGGGCGGCCTCCTCTCGAGCCCCGCGGACATGGTTCTGTTCCTGCGCGCGAACCTCCAGCCGAGGGAGACCGGCATCGCCGAAGCCATCGAGCTGGCTCAGCTTGCACACACTGAGCCGAGACGGCGGTTGTCGGTCGGGCTCGGGTGGATGATCCTGACGGGGGGCGGAAAGAGGGTGCACTGGCACAACGGCGGCACCTGGGGCTTTCGAAGTTCCATCGCCGTTCTCCGTGAGCGTGGCTCGGGGGTCGTCGTGCTCTCGGCGCGCGCGCGCTCGGTTGACCGCCTGTGCTTCCGGCTTCTCGACGCTGTTTCGAAGCGCGACGGGCTCTAAACTCCTGCCGATGGCCGAGGTCGTCTCGACGAATCAGTTCCGGAACGGGATGCACGTCGAGCTCGACGGGCAGGTATGGCGCATCGTCGAGTTCCAGCACGTGAAGCCCGGGAAGGGCGGCGCATTCGTCCGCACCAAGGTGAAGAACCTCGACTCCGGCGCGGTCGTGGACCGCACGTTTCGCGCCGGCGAGAAGATGCCCCGCGTCCACACCGAGACGAAGAGCGTCCAGTACCTCTACGACGCCGGCGAAGAGGTCATCTTCATGGATCAGGAGTCGTACGAGCAGATCACACTTCCCCGGCGCGACGTCGCGGCCGACCTGGAGTTCCTGCAGCCGGGGAGCTCGGTGCTTTTGCTCATGGTCGACGGCCGGCCCGCAGGCATGGATCTGCCCGCCTCCGTCGAGCTGACCGTCAAGGAGACGGAGCCGGGTGTGCGCGGCGACACGGTCTCAAACGTGACAAAGGCGGCGACCCTCGAGACAGGGGCCGTCGTCCGGGTCCCTCTGTTCGTGAACATCGGCGACCGGATCAAGGTCGACACGCGCGAGCGGCGCTACATCTCACGGGTCTAGCCGATGGCCGCCCTTGTCGACACGAGTATCCGCCTGCTCTCGCAAGAGCCGCTCTCCGGCCGCGTCGCGACCCCACGTCTGCTCGAGGTTGCCGACGTTCTCGACCAGGCCGGATTCGCCTATCTGGAGGTTTCGGGCGGGGGGTGCTTCGACGCGGGGGTGAGACGCGGGGTCGAGAGCCCGTGGGAAATCATTCGCGGCCTTCGCGCGCGTTGCTCGAGCAAGTTGGGGATCGCTCTGCGCGGGCGTTTCCTCGTCGGTCAGCGGCCGCTTTCTCGCGACCTCGTCCGCCGGTTCGTCAAGAGCGCCGCCGACGCCGGGATCGACGTCTTTCGTCTCCACGACCCATTGAACGACCTGGCAAACCTCCGTGAGGCCGCCGAGGCGATCCACGCGTGCGAGAAAGAGCTTGCGATCGGTCTCGTGCACAGCCCCGGTCCTGCAGGTGAAGCCGACGTCCTGCTCGACCGCGCGCAGCATCTGAGCGAGTTCGGCGCCGCCCGTGTCCTTCTCCACGACCCGGCCGGGTCGCTCGATCCCGCGCACGCGCGCGAGCTTGTGAAGCGAGTCGGCGAGGCGAGCGGGCTTCCTGTCGGGCTTCACGCCCAGGGTGCTGCGGGCGCGGCGCTGGCTGCGGCGATCGAGGCGGTTCGCGCCGACGCCGCGTTCGTGGCCTGCGCGATCTATCCGGTCGCGATCTCCCTCCACCGCGTCTCCGCCGAGGCCATTTCCCAAGCGCTCGCCGGGATCGGGCACGACACGGGCGTCAACCTCGACAGGCTCTGGGAGGCGTCGGAGATCGTGGACGACGCGCTCGGCGACGACGCCGTGCCGCCGCTCTCGCCCCGCGTTGCCGTGCGCGCGGCCGAGCACAGCCTGCCGGCCGGGCTCGTCGCGGAGATCGACGGGAACCTTCGCGCGCAAGGAGTCGCTGACAGGCTCGACGCCGTCCTGGAGGAGATGACGGCGATCCGAGAGGAGTGTGGCTGGCCGCCGCTCGCATCCCCGATCGGCCAGGCGCTCGGCTCCCAGGCGATCGTCCACGTGCTGTCGGCGCAGCGCTGGCAGCTCGTCGTAGACGAAGTCCGCGACCTGGTCGAAGGGCGCTACGGCACGCCGCAGGCCGAGATCGATCCTGCGG
>JACCYG010000199.1 GCA_013696595.1 Actinomycetota bacterium
GCCCCGCGCAGCGCGGCGAGAAGAAGCACCTGCAGGAGCTCGCGGCGCAGAACGCCGAGCTCGCCCTCGCCCAGGACGCGGCCGAGAGCGAACGGAAGCGCATTCGCCGTGTCGAGGCGCTCGAGGAGCTCCGTGAGACGCTGAACCTCGAGAGTCTCCCGCTTCGGATCGAGTGCTTTGACATCTCGAACATCCAGGAGTCGGCGCCCGTGGGCTCGATGGTCGTCTTCCAGGACGCCGTCCCGAAGAAGGCGCACTACCGTAAATTCGGGATCCGCCGCGAGAGCGGCCAGGACGACTTCGCGATGATGGCCGAGGTGGTCGCGAGGCGCTTCGCGCGGGCAGGCTCGATCGCGGCCGAGGACTATGACGAAGGCTTTGCGGCGATCCCGAACCTCGTCGTCATCGACGGGGGAAAGGGACAGCTATCGGCCGCCCTCGCCGCGATGCAGGCGTACGACCTCCCGCGCGTCGCGGTGATCGCCCTCGCCAAGCGGGCCGAGGAAGTCTTCCTTCCCGGCCGGGCCGATCCGGTCGGCCTGGAGACCAGCTCGCCGGGCCTCCAGCTTCTCCAGCGGATCCGGGACGAGGCGCACCGCTTCGCGCTCGGCTTCCACCGCCAGCGGCGCGGCGCACGCGCGCGTGAGTCGATCCTGGACGCGCTTCCAGGCGTCGGGCCCGCGCGGAAGCGGGCTCTCATCCAGCACTTCGGCTCGACGGAACGCCTGCTCGCTGCCTCCCCGGAAGAGCTCGAGGGCGTCCCGGGCGTCCCCGCGAAGACAGGACGCGAGATCTACGCGGCGCTGCACAAGGCCGGCGGCGCGTAGCCGCCGGCCCGTTTCCCTTACGCGGTCGCGCCGGCCGACGCCGGATAGGCGGCCGGCGAATTGCGGACGATCGTCGCAGCTCGAGTCCCCAGCGTCGACCTCTCCGAGCTCGCGATCCCGTAATCGTCTAGGGGCGGTCGGCGGGGCCCGACCCGTCTGTCTCCGGAGACATGTACGGGTACCGGTAGTCGGTTGCCGGGATGAACGTCTCCTTGATCGTGCGCGGGCTGACCCAGCGGATCAGGTTCCACATCGAGCCGGCCTTGTCGTTCGTTCCCGACGCCCTGGCGCCGCCGAAAGGCTGCTGGCCGACGATCGCACCTGTCGGCTTGTCGTTCACGTAGAAGTTCCCGGCCGTGTAGCGAAGCGCCTCCTCGGCCTCGAGCACGGCTTCGCGATCGTCCGAGAAGACAGCGCCAGTAAGCGCGTACGGCGCGGTCTCGTCGATCAGCTCGAGCGTCTGCTCCCATTCACTCTCGGGATACACGTACGTTGTCACGATCGGCCCGAAGAGCTCGTCCCGCAGGAGCCGGAACTTCGGATCGCGCGTCTCGATCACGGTTGGCTCCACGAAGAACCCCTCCGAGTCGTCGACCCCGCCGCCGACGACGATCTCCGTCTCTCCGTGGGAGCGCGCCTCCTCGATCGCCGCGCTGTGCACTGCCAGGGCCTTGGCGTCTATCACAGCGCCCATGAAGTTCTCGAAGTCGGTGACGTCGCCCATCCTGATCTTCGCGACCTCGGCCTCGAGTCGCTCGCGCACGTCCGGCCAGAGATTCGACGGCGCGTAGATGCGTGACGCCGCCGAGCACTTCTGGCCCTGGTACTCGAAGGAGCCGCGGATGATCGCGGTCGCCACCGCCTCAGCGTCCGCGGACGGGTGCGCGACGATGAAGTCCTTGCCGCCGGTCTCGCCGACGATGCGCGGGTAGTTTCGGTAGCGCTCGATGTTCCCGCCGATCGTCTTCCACATCGACTGGAAGACGGGGGTCGAGCCGGTGAAGTGGACGCCGGCGAGGTGCTCGCTCGCGAGCGCGGCGTCTCCGATCTCAGCGCCGGAGCCGTAGACGAGGTTGATCACCCCGGGCGGCAGGCCCGCCTCCTCGAAGAGCCGCATGAGGTAGTAGGCGGAGACCATCGCGGTCGTCGCCGGCTTCCAGACGACGGTGTTGCCCATGAGCGCGGCCGAGCTCGGCAGGTTGCCGCCGATCGCCGTGAAGTTGAACGGTGTGACCGCGAAAACGAACCCCTCGAGCGGTCGGTACTCCATCCGGTTCCACGTCCCCGGCGAGGAGACGGGCTGCTCGTCGTAGATCCGGGTCATGAAGCCGACGTTGAAGCGCAGGAAGTCCGTGAGCTCGCAGGCGGCATCGATCTCCGCCTGGTGGGCCGTCTTCGACTGCCCGAGCATCGTGGCTGCGTTCAGCGTGTCACGCCACGGGCCCGCGAGGAGCTCGGCCGCGCGGAGGAAGACCGCTGCGCGCTCCTCCCAGGGGACACGGTGCCAGTCCTCCCACGCCTCGCCGGCCGCTGCAACGGCGTGCTCGACCTCGGTCCCGCCGCCCTGGTGGACGTCCGCGAGCACGTGATCCTTCTTGTGCGGCATCACCGCCTCGCGCGTCGTGCCGGTCTTCACGTCCTCGCCGCCGATCACGAGCGGGATCTCGAGACGCTCGTTCTTCATCTCGTCGAGCCGCTGCTTGAGAGCGGCTCGCTCAGGGGAGCCGGGCGCGTAGTTCCGCACCGGCTCGTTGACCGGCGTCGGCGGCCGAAAGATTCCGGGAGCGGCCATTCGACCGGCATTCTATTGCCGTGCAGGTGGTGGGGTACGAGGCGGAGGGCTGGGGCGTCGGAGAGCTGTGGCTCGACGGCGAACGGCTGCTCGCGCACGAGCTGCCGCGGTGGGGTCGCGCCCTAGGGGCGGGGCAAGCCCCGCCCCTACCAGACCGGTTCGTCGCCTATTTCCGCGGCGAGCGGACGGACTTCGGTGACGTCGAGCTCGAGCTCGACTGGTGCACGCCTTTCCAGCGGGCCGTGACCAATGCCCTGCGCGCCGTGCCCTACGGCGAGACCGTGACCTACGGAGAGCTCGCCGCACGCGCCGGGTTCCCGAAGGCGCAGCGGGCGGTGGGAAGCTTCTGCGCGAACAACCGCTTCGCGATCGTCGTTCCCTGTCACCGGGTGGTCGCGTCGGGATCGCTCGGCGGCTTCGGCGACCTCGGCGCCGACTACAAGAAACGCCTCCTAGCGCTTGAGGGTGTCACTGGTGTAGGGGCGGGGCTGGCCGCGACCGAGAACAGGGCGAGGCCGTGAGCCTTTCCGAGGACGTCCGGGGCGAGCTCGCTGCGATCGAGCCGCGGCGCGCCTGCTGCCGCCTGGCTGAGCTCTCGGCAATCGCCCGGACGGCGGGGAGCATCCATCTGCGCGGGGCCGGCAAGATGGCCCTCCACCTCGAGGTCTCGAGCCACGGTGTCGCACGCCGGGCGTTCTCACTGCTCCGCGCCTACGGCGTCTCCTGCGAGATCCGCACGTTTCGCCAGCACGCCTTTGCCCAGGCCACGCGATTCCAGCTCCATCTCGAGGACGAAGGCCGGGCTTTCCAGGTCCTGAACGAGGCGGGCGTCCTAGGTGCGGGGCTCGCCCCGGTCGACCGGCCGCCGCGCCGGATCGTCGCGAGTTCGTGCTGTCGGGCGGCGTACCTACGCGGCGCCTTCCTGGGCGCCGGGTCGGTCACCGGCCCGCGCGAGGCTCATTTCGAGCTCCGGACGTCGGACGGCGAGGGCGCGCGGTTTCTGGCCGGCCTCGCATCCGCGGATGGCCTCTCGTTGGCCGTGGCCGAGCGCCGCGGCCAGGGGCTCGCCTATGCGAAGGCCGGAGAGACGATCGCCGAGCTCCTGGCCTTTATGGGCGCGCAGGACGCCGCCCTCCGGCTGGGCGAGAGCGCCGTCGTCGCGGCCACGCGCGCGCGGGCGAACCGCCTCGCCAACGCGGATCACGCGAACATCGCGCGTGCGAGCCGCGCAGCCGACGCGCAGCTTCGCGCGATCGAGCGGCTGCGGCGCGACGGACGTCTCGACGAGGTCTCGCCCGAAATTCGCGAGATGGCGGAGCTCCGCGCGCGCTATCCGACTCTTTCGCTTCGCGAGCTCGCCGGTCGCGCCCGCCCGCCCGCAACGAAGGCCGCCGCGCAGCGACGCCTCGCGAAGCTTCAGCGGCTCGCGGAACTCTAGAGACAGTACGAGCGGGCCGGAGGGGAAGCTCCGAGGACGACCTCCCCCTCCGGTTTACACCGCGCTCCGGACCTTTGGTGTCGGACGGGGTCTGAATCCAACACCGGACGAGCACGGACCCACTCGGGGGACAAGTATGACGATTTCGTAAGCGTGCGCAAGGGGGTCCTGCACACAATTTCCCACTTTGCGGTAGCTGGTTAGACTCGCGGACGGGATGAGCGACCGAGGACGCGGATGAGCGTACGCGTGGGCATCAACGGCTTCGGTCGGATCGGCCGGAATTTCTTCCGGGCGGCCAGGAAGCTCGGCGCGGACATCGACTTCGTGGCGGCGAACGACCTCGGCGACGCGAAGACGATGGCTCACCTGCTCAAGTACGACTCCGTCCTCGGACCGCTCGACGACGAGATCTCGGCGGCCGACAGCGCGATCCGGGTCGGCGACGAGGAGCTCCGGCTCTTGAACGAGCGCGATCCCGCCGCCCTGCCGTGGAAGGACCTCGGCGCCGACGTGGTCGTCGAGTCGACGGGTCTCTTCACCAAGCGCGAGCAGGCGCAGGTGCACCTCAATGGAGGGGCGCAGAAGGTCGTCATCTCCGCCCCCGCGACCGACCCGGACGTGACGATCGTGCTCGGCGTCAACGACGGCGACTACGATGAGGGCGCGCACCACATCATCTCGAACGCCTCCTGCA
>JACCYG010000203.1 GCA_013696595.1 Actinomycetota bacterium
TGACCGACCCGCCAACGGGGAGGACCGTTCGTGATGAATGACCGCGCCCTCGCGTTCGTCCACGAGCTCGAGCAGGCAGACGGGGCGGTCGCCGCCGTCCTCACCGAGCTCGATGACCTCTCGCGGGAGACGGAGACCGTGCGTGCGAGGGCCGTCGAGCTCGAAGCGTTCCTGATCCGGTTTCCGGCCGAGCGCGGGCGCGTCGCCACCGCCCTTGCCGATGCGAAACGAGTCGCGGACGAGCGCCGTGCGGAGCTCGGGCACGCGAACGACGAGCTCGCCGCGGCCGAGCAGGGCCGCGACGCCGAGAGGCTTGCGCGGGCCCGCCGAGTGGCGGGCCGCGTCCGTGACACGGCGCGGATGGCCGAGCGGAAGGTCGAATCGCTCGAGAGCGACTCACTGCGTCTCGAGCAGGATGCTGCCGCAGCGGAGCGCGAAACGAGCGATCTCGAGACGCAGGCGCGAACACTCGCGGAGAGACTTCGAACGCGGTCCGGTCTCGCCGAGCAGGCGGGAGCCGAGCCGCGGCCCGGCCTCGCGGGGGTCTCGGAGTGGGCGAGCGGCGCTCGTGCAGCGCTTTTCGTTGCGCGAGGAGGCCTCGCGAGGGAACGTGAGGCGCTGATTCGCCAGGCGAACGAGCTCGGCGCCGTCGTTCTCGGGGAGCCGCTGACGGCCTCGAGCGCATCCACCGTCGCCCGGCGCATCGAGCGCGCGAGCGAGGGTTAGGGCTTCGGCTCGGCTTCGCGGTCCCAGTAGTCGACGACGCTCTCGCGCCGCACGAGAATGTTGTCCCGCTTGTCGCCCGGCCACACGCCGATCTTGTCACTGTCGGGATAGACGGCCGCAGACGGTTCGTTCATTGTCGAGAGAAAGAGGACGCGAACCGGAGAATCGGTTCGATTGGTCGTCTTGTGTGCCCCCTCCGGGCCGGGCGGGAAGCACACTACGTCGCCGGGCGCCAGCTCGTCTTCGCCGTCCGGATGACGCAGGGTGGGACGGCCGTCGAGCACGATCAGCCATTCCTCGTTTCCATACTCGTAGTGGTAGGGGCAGATGCTCTGACCGGGCGGGAGCTCGTAGATGGATCCACCGAGCATCGTGGCTCCGATACTCGGCCCGAATCTCGCCATCGCGGCGCCGTACCCATCCGGGTCGGCCGAGTCGTACTCCGGCTCCGCGGCGTCGAGATTGAATCGGCGCATGCGCCGAGGATAACGTCCCGGTACGCGTTCCCTCGTTCGAGGGGTTCAGCCACGCGAGCCCGTGCGGACCGTCTCCCGCGCAACGCAGTGCCGCGAGAGGAGAAGCGCGACACGCTCGAGGAATGCGCGGTCGGCGTCCGTGAAGGCCGCGGGCGAATCCGAATCGATGTCGATCTCGCCGACGACGCGTCCCTGGAAGACGATCGGGACGACGATCTCGCTCCGCGTCGACGTGAAGCACGCGAGGTAGCGATCGTCGGCATTCACGTCGTCGACGATTTCAGTGCGGCCGGAGGCGGCCGCCGCGCCGCAGATGCCCTGGCCGATCGGAATGCGTACGTGCTCGGTCGCCTGCGGGCCCTTCCACGGGCCGAGCACCAGATCGCGGCCATCGACGAGGTAGATCCCGACCCAGGAGTAGTGCTCGAAGCGGTCGTGTAGGACATCGACGGCCTTGCGGAGGACCTCGTCGCCCTGCGACTCGCCGTTCACGATCCGCTCGACGGCGGCGAGCGCCCCCCGGTAGGCGGCTGCGCTCATCGCGAGAGGGGAACCTCGAGGTCGGCTCCCTCGAAGCGCTCGATCACCGCGCGATATGCGTCGGGGATCGGCACGGGGCGGCGTTCCGCGAGATCGACGAGCACGAGCGTCTGCTCGGCCGTGCACATGAGGACGTCGTCGCCAACGCGCACGGCTGCGTACTCCGTCGCCATGCTGGTACGGCCGATGCGCCGCGTCCGCACGAACACTTCGAGCAGGTCGTCGAATCCTGCCGGCGCCTCGTAGAGGACGTCGGACGCGCGCATCACGAACTCGCAGTCTGCGAGGTCGAAGGCGAGCAGGTCGAGATGACGCGAGTACTCGACGCGCGCATGATCGAAGTAGGGGAGATAGCGGCCGTAGTAGACGATCCCCTGCGCGTCAGTGTCCGAGAAACCGACGCGCGTGTAGGAGGAGAACTTGAACGGCGGCCGGCGATCGGTCGGGTGTCCGAGGCTGAAGGTCACGCGCCGATGCTAGCCAAGTAACAGACTGGTACTAGGCGTGCTCGTGGTGCGCGTGGACGACCGCGTGACCGCGACCGCGGGCGATCAGCCACCGGTTCACGGGAAAGGCGGCGACCCAGGCTACCGCGAGCGCGAACGCGAGCGATCCCCAGAAAAGTGCGTCGCCCAGGCCCGCCTCCATCGCGCCGGGGACCACGAGCATGACCCCGTTGTCGACGATCTCCATCACGGTGATGGAGAAGGTGTCGGCGACGAGTGCGAGCCCGAGCGCGGTTCCGAGCGCGATGCCGCCTCTGAGTAGGGGACCGAGTGTGAACGAGTACCCGAAGAGGTAAGCGAGCGCGACGGCCAGGGCCATAGTCGGGACGTCGCCCCAACCGCGCCAGGTACCGATGACGAACCCGAGCACCTCGCCGATCGCGCAGCCGGTGAGACAGTGCGTCGTTGCGCTCGCCGCGATGCGGTTCAGTGACTCGATTTCTGCCTGCACATGACTCATACCCCCCTAGGGTATGTATACAGCATCTCGCGTGCTCTTGTCAAGAACCGCGAATGACCTCGAGCACCTCGTCGCGCTTGCGCTCCATGAGGCCGCGGTCGAGCGCTTCGAGGTTGAGGCGGAGAAGCGGTTCGGTGTTCGACGGGCGTACGTTCATGTGCCAGTCCCCCGCTGTGACCGAGATGCCGTCGAGGTGCGAGACCTCGCCCTCCGCCCCGAAGCGCTCCTCGAGTTCCTGGAGCTTGAGTCCCACGTTCGGGACCGGCGTGTTGAGCTCGCCCGTGATGAAGTAACGCTCGCGAAGCGGTCGCAGGACTTCTGAGAGCGGCCGGTCCCTCTTCGAGACGAGCTCGAGCATGAGGAGCGCCGGAATCGTGCCCGAGTCGGCCTGGCTGAAGTCGCGGAAGTAGTAGTGGCCGGAGACCTCGCCCGCGAAGACGGCGTCCTCCTCGCGCATCCGGTGCTTGATGAACGCATGGCCGACGCGGTTCACGAGCGGCACGCCCCCGGCGCGCTCGATCGTCTCGGGAACGGCCCAACTTGCCCGGACGTCGTAGATCACTTTCGCACCAGGCTCCTTCTCCAGCATGGATTCCGCCAGAAGCGCGGTCACGAAGTCGCCGGGAACGAACTCGCCTTTGTCGTCCACGAAGAAGCAGCGGTCCGCGTCGCCGTCGAACGCGATCCCGAGATCGGCGTTCTCCTCGTGGACCTTCGCGACGATGAACTCCCGGTTCTCCGGCAGGAGCGGATTTGGCTCATGGTTCGGGAAGGTCCCGTCCGGCTCGAAGAAGTAGCGCCTGGCGTCGATCGGCAGCCGCGTGAGCACCGGCGGCAGCATCGCGCCGGCCATCCCGTTCGCCGCGTCGATCACGACCCGCAGGGCTCTGACGGCCTCGAGATCGACGAACGAGAGCACGCGCTCGACGAAGGCCGGATAGACATCTTCGGTCGTGACTCGCCCCGGCGGGCCGTGCCCCGGTCCCACGGGCGTGTCCGCAAAGGACAGCGCGCGGTCGCGGATCTCGAGGAGTCCGGACTCGCCGCCGACCGGAAGCGCGTCGCGGCGCACGATCTTCATCCCGGTGTACTCCTTGGGATTGTGTGACGCTGTGACGGCGATTCCGCCGTCGAGACCGAGCTCGCCGACGGCGAAGTACAGCATCTCGGTGCCGACCATCCCGATGTCGACGACCTCGACGCCTACGTCGGCCGCGCCGCGGATGGCCGCAGCAGCCATCGAGGGCGAGGAAACGCGCATGTCGCGCCCGACGGCGATGCGTTCCGTCTCGAAGACGTCCGCGTACGCGCGCGCGATCCTGTACGCCCCGTCCTCGTCGAGCTCACTCGGGTAAACCCCGCGGATGTCGTACGCCTTGAAGGCCTTGGGGTCGAGCGCCACGCGTGAATCCTATTGACGCCCTCCGCACCGTTCCCTACGCTGTCAGGAGCAACGACCGTTCCCGTCGAGCGAAAGGAGGATGCCGAAGATGACCGTTTCTGCCTCCTCCTGCGCCTCGAGCTCGGCGGCGTAGCGTCTTTTACAACGTTCGGCCCGGGCTCTCGCGCGGAACCGCGCCCCCTCTCACGAGAACAGGAGCTTCAAGTTGACGCTGCGAGCGTTGGGCTGGCACTCGTATTTCGCGAGCGAGTTCGAGCCGTACGAAAGAGAAGGATTCATCGCAGGCCGCGTAGCGGTCCAGCATCGCGGTGAGTACGTCCTGCTGACGGAAGCGGGAGAGATGCGGGCGGAGGCCGCCGGCAATCTCCTCCATTCGGCCGCCCCGCCGGCCGTCGGCGACTGGGTGGCCGCTCGACCGTTCGAAGCGGGTAAAGCCCTGGTCCACGCCGTCCTTCCGCGACGAACGGCCTTCACGCGCAAGGCTGCCGCCGGCCCGACGAATCGGATCGAAGAACAGGTCCTGGCCGCGAACGTGGACACGGTCTTCCTCGTGTCGTCGTTCGGTCCCGAGTTGAAGGTCCGCCGGATCGAGCGGTATCTCGCGTCGGCGTGGGAAAGCGGAGCGGATCCTGTGATCGTCCTCACGAAGCTTGATGCGGTCTCGATAGACGAGGTCGCCTCGGCGACCGCCGAAGTCGAGGCCGTCTGCCTCGGCGTCCCGATCCACGCCGTCAGCGGCGTGACGGGAGACGGAGTCGAGAATCTCGCTCAGTACCTCATCGAGGGACGAACGGTCGCGCTGCTCGGCTCCTCGGGCGTCGGAAAGTCGACGCTCGTGAACTACCTCGCGGGCCGAGAGGTCCTCTCGACGGGAGAGCTACGGCCGGACGGGCGCGGACGTCACACGACGTCGCACCGCGAGCTCGTACCGCTGCCCGGCGGGGCGCTCGTTCTCGATACGCCGGGACTGCGAGAGCTCCAGCTCTGGGAAGCAGAGGCCGGTCTCGAGCAAACATTCGAAGACATCGCAAGCCTGTTCTCCGGATGCAGGTTCTCGGACTGCAAGCACGAGACGGAGCCCGGGTGCGCAGTCCAGGCGGCACTCGCGGCCGGAACGCTTTCGCCTGACCGGTGGACGAGCTACACGAAGCTCCAGCGCGAGCAGCGCGAGCTCGCGAGTCGACACGACGCGCGCCTTGCCTCGAACGAGCGCAAGAGTGGCGCACGTCTGAGCGCGCGCGGCCGCGAACCAGGTACCGACCGTAGGGGCGGGTCAGACCCGCGCGGGTCCTAGAGGCCCTTCTCGAACCAGTACGCGGCGTACGCGTTGCCGTTGTAGTCGGGAATCTCCTCGTAGCCAGAGGACCGGAAGAGCGCGACGGCGTCCGGCTGGCGCGCGCCCGTGTCCAGGCGGGCGCGCGCGTATCCGAGCTCGCGCGCGGCCGCCTCGAGCGCCGTGAGCAGGCGTCTCGCGACACCGTGACCGCGCGCCTGGGGCGCCACATACACGCGCTTGATCTCGGCGGTCTCCCCGTCGAGCCGTTTCAGCGCTCCACACCCGCTCGGCTGCCCGTCGACGTACGCGACCAAAAAGCACCCGGTGGGCGGCCCGATCTCAGCGGGCAGGGCCGTCGGGCCTTGACTCGAATCCCAGCCGGGGTATCGCTCCGCGATCTCGCGTTCGAACTCGGCGAGAAGCGTGCGGCCGGGCTCGTCGTCGGCCGGCTCCCGCCGAACCTCTACCGTGGCCACGCGTCCGCGAGCTTGCGCCGGGTCTCGGCGAGCGCCTCGGGGATCACCTTCACGTCGGAGAACACGGGCATGAAATTCGTATCGCCCGCCCAGCGAGGAACGACATGAAGGTGCACATGGTCGACGACGCCGGCGCCCGCGATTCGTCCGAGGTTCCAGCCGAGGTTGAAGCCCTGCGGACGCATGGCGTCGACCAGCGTGCCGAGCGCGACCGAGGCGAGCCGGTGAATCTCCAGCGCCTCCTCGCCCGAGAGGGCCCCGAACTCGCCCTCATGGCGGAAGGGCGCGACCATGAGGTGGCCCGAGGCGTACGGGAACTTGTTCAGGAGAACGAAGGCGAGCTCGCCGCGGCGGACGACGAGCGCCTCCTCGTCCTCCCCCGAAGCCGCGCGGCAGAAGACGCAGCCGGTGTCCTCGTCCGCGCCCTGGACGTACTCGAGCCGCCACGGAGCCCACAGCTGCCGCATGTCACGCTTCTATCACGACCGACGCAAGATCGAGCGCATTCCACTCGGTTCTCGCGCTGCTCAGAACCAACCTTGCCGCTTGAAGTACGCGACGAGCAGGGCGATGGTGACGAACTGGAGACCGATCCCGAGGACGACGAACTCCCGCCAGCCGCCAACGTTTTCGACCATCCAGCCGAAGTTTTGGCCGAAGAACCCGGTCACGAAGGTGAGGGGAAGGAAGATCGTCGCGATGACGGCCAGCTGCTTCGTCGTGGATCCGAGCCGGTTCGAAGCGGCGGAGAGGTAGACGTCGACTGCGCTCGACATGAGCTCGCGATAGGCGTCCATCGTCTCGCTCAGCCGGTAGAGATGGTCGTAGACGTCCCGGAAGTACCGTTCCGCATCGCGGGTCATGCCGGGAAGGACCTCGATGCCGTTCAGCAAGCGGCCGAAGAGGTCACGCTGGGGGCCGACCGCCTTGCGGAGCGACGTCAGCCGCCGTCGCATCTTCAGGATCTCGTGGACCTGCTTGTCGCTCGGTCGCTCGAGCATCTCGTTCTCGATCACCTCGAGTCGCTCGTCGAAGCGCTCGAGCACGGGAAGGAAGCTGTCGACGAGGCCGTCAACGACCTGGTGGAGGACGAGGATGCCGTCGCTACCACGCGCGAGCTTGTTCTGGCACTGCTCGCGCACATCCTCGAACGCCGGCGCGTCGTCGCGCCGGATGGTTACGAGGAATCGGTCCGAGTAGTAGCAGTGGACCTCGACGAGGCCGTCCTCGTCGGGTGTCCAGCCGTAGACGACGAGGAGAACGTGATCGTCGTACTCCTCGAGCTTCGCCCGCTGGCCGAAGTGACGTGAGTCCTCGAGCGCGAGCTCGTGAAACCCGAAGACCTCGCCGAGCAGGTCGAGCTCGTCCTCGCTCGGCTGTCGAACGTCGAGCCAGAAGAACTCGTCCCGCGCGTGTGCGGCCTCCAGGTTCGCGCGATCGAGCGTGACGTCGGCTTGTCGGGTGCCGTCGAGGAGGTGGCCGGCTAGAGCCACCGCTTCAGACGGAAGAACGAGAGCATCCCGGCGAGCACGGCGGCCATGATCGCGAGGATCACCCAGAAGGCCGCGTGGGTTCCCTCGCCGGGGAAGATCACGTTCATTCCGAAGACGCTCGCGATCACGGTGAGCGGAAGCAGGACGACGTTGAACACGGTCAGGATCCGCAACACGTCGTTCTGCTTGTGCGAAATGACGGACTCGTTCGTCGATTCGAGCCCCTCGACGACCTCCTTGTAGTTGTCGAGGATGTCCCACACGCGCTCGGCTGCGTCCTCGAGATCGTCGAAGTAGAGCTCGAGGTCCTCGGGGAGGAAACGCTGCGTCGTCCGCTCGAGCACGCGGAGCGTCGCGCGCTCCGGCTTCATGATCTTCCGGTACGCGATGATCTCCTGCTTCGCGTTCGAGATGTCGCGGACGACTTCCTCGCTCGCGCCCTCGAAAATCTCGTCCTCGATCCGGTCGAGCTTGTGGCCGATCTTGTCGAGGATCGGGAAGCAGTAGTCGAACAGGTCGTCGAGCGCGTGGTAGAGCAGGTAGCCCGACCCCTTCGAGAAGAGCTCTTCGCGGCGGTCGGCGTCCTCCTCGCAGCGCCTGAAGAGGTACGTGACGGGGTGGAGCTCGACGTTCGGCAGCGTGATCAGGAAGTCCTGGCCGACGAAGATGTCGAGCTCGGCCGCGTTCAGGCGCTGGATCGTCTTGTCGTAGAAGGGGAAGTGGAGGACGACGAAGACATAGGTCGGGTACTCGTCGATCTTCGGCCGCTGCCGCGTCGAGAGGACGTCCTCGATGTCGAGCTCGTGAAAGCCAAAGCGCTCTGCGAGCGCGGAAACCTCGTCAACGGTCGGCTGGCTGAGGTGAACCCAGGTGAGGCCGTTAGCGGTGAGCTCGGAGACCCGCGGCTCCGGCCGTGCGGCGACCTCGGCGAGGCCGCGCGCGCGTCCACGCCGGATCCGGGGGCGGGGAAGTGTAGGCCGTGCCATAGGTACGTAGCGGGTCGTCCACTCGCATCTCCAAGTTCTCGCAGTGTAGCCCCAAACCTGCGCCGAAAATGCGCCTGGCAGGAATCGAACCTGCGACCTTGCGCTCCGGAGGCGCACGCTCTATCCCCTGAGCTACAGGCGCTTTCGCCGAACAAAACCTCCGCTTGCGCTCCGGTTTTCTTCGGAGTTCTTAGTCTACCCCGCATGGAGCTCTCCCACCGGACGGTGACGCTGAGGCTTGCGCAGCCCTTCACCATTTCGCGCGAGACGTCCACCGAGGAAGAGGTCGTCTGGGTCGAGCTTCGCCACGACGGCGCAACGGGCTACGGCGAGGCTGCACCGCAGCCGCACTATGGGGAGAGCGCCGAGTCGGCGTCCGCGTTTCTCGAAGAAGCCGGCCATCTCCTCGGCGAGGACCCGTTCGCGCTCGAGGAGATCGGTCGCCGCCTCGCGGAACGTCCCGGCGAGATGGCGGCGAAGTCGGCGCTCGACGCCGCGCTACACGACGTCTGCGGCAAGGTCGTCGGCCTGCCCGTCTGGCGACTCCTCGGGCTCGAGCCCGTGGGACCGCCGACGTCGTGGACGGTCTGGCTCGGCGACCCCGACGACATGGCGCGCCGCGCCGAGGACGTCGACCCGCGCTTCCGCCGGCTGAAGCTCAAGCTCGGCGGCCGGGACGGTCTCGACGTCGAGCGCGTGCGCGCAGTGAGCGGCATCACCGATCTTCCGCTGATGGTCGACGTGAACGAGTACTGGGAGATCGAGGAGGCGATCGAGAACATCTCGGCGCTCGCCGAGCTCGGCGTCGAGTACGTGGAGCAGCCGCTTCGCGCGGGGAGCCCTGACGGGCCGCGGCTGAAGCGCGAGTCGGCCCTGCCGATCTACGTCGACGAGGACTGCCACACACTCGCGGACGTCGCGGCCTGCGCCGAGCGCGCGCACGGGATCAACATCAAGCTCGCCAAGAGCGGCGGCATCCGCGAGGCGGTCCGGATGGCGACGGCTGCGCGCGCGCTGCGCCTGGGGGTCATGCTGGGCTGCATGGTCGAGTCTGGACTTGGGATCGCGGCCGGCTGCCAGGTGGCGAGCCTCTGCGATCACGTCGATCTCGACGGCAACCTCCTCCTGGCACAGGATCCGTGGCGGGGCGTCGAGTTTCGCAACGGCGTCCAGGTTCCGTCCGAGGCCCCGGGGTTGGGAGTGTATGAAGCGGTACCTGATCCTCGCTGAGGGGTTCTCGCACGACCCGCACTATGGGAAGACGATGCGCGGGGTCGTGCGCTATCGCCCGCATCCGGTCGTCGCGATCCTCGATTCGAAGCGGGCGGGGGAGACGTACGAGGGCATCCCGATCGTCGCGTCGGTCGCCGACGCGCTCCCTGGGGAGCCGACGACTGCGCTCGTCGGCGTGGCCGTCGCAGGCGGGCGACTTCCCCCCGAGTGGCGGGGGATTCTTCGGAGCGCGATCGAGGTCGGCCTCGACGTCGAAGCCGGGATGCACGAGTTCCTGGCCGACGATCCGGAGTTCGCCGACCTCGCCGCGAAGCAGGGCGTAGAGCTTCGCGACGTCCGCCGACCTCCCGCCGACCTGAGCGTGCCGACCGGTGCGAACCTGACCCACGGCGCGCAGGTCGTGCTGACCGTTGGGTCCGACTGCGCAATCGGGAAGAAAACCGTCGCGCTCGAGCTCGACCGAGAGGCGCGGCGACGCGGCCTGCGCTCGGTCTTCGTCCCGACCGGACAGACGGGGATCATGATCGCAGGCTGGGGGATTGCCGTCGACGCGGTCGTCGCGGACTTTCTCGCGGGTGCGGCAGAGCGCCTGGTCGTCGAAGGTGCCGAGCGTGGCGACCTGCTCTGGGTCGAAGGCCAGGGCTCTCTCCTCCATCCCCAGTTCTCGGGCGTGACGCTCGGGCTCTACCACGGAAGCGCTCCGCACGTGCTCGTTCTGTGCCACGCGGCCGGCTCAACCGAGATCGAAGGTTGCCCGGGCCACTCGATCCCGCCGCTGCCGGAGCTCGTGGAGCTCCATGAGCGGTCAGCGCTTCCGGCCCGGCCGGCGAAGGTTGCCGCCGTGGCGCTGAACACGTCGCGGCTCGGCGATGACGAAAGTCTGCAGGCGATCGAGGCGGCCGAGCGCGAGACCGGTCTACCGACAGACGATCCGGTGCGCTTCAGCCCCGTGCGCCTCGTCGACGCCGTGCTGGACCGGCTACCGGCGCAGGATCAGTTGGAAGCTCCTGGTATAAGGGCTGGGTGAGAGATCCCCGGGTCGACAGGCTTGCCGACCTCATCGTCAACTACTCGCTCGACCTCGGCGAGGGCGAGGTCGTCCGGATCGACGGCTTCGACGTCGCGGCGCCGCTCGCGCTCGCGCTCTACCGGTCGGCGCTTGCCGCCGGCG
>JACCYG010000244.1 GCA_013696595.1 Actinomycetota bacterium
CTCGTCGGAGTCGACGCGGAGTTCGCCCCGAGCGCGATGACGGCGGTCGTCGGGCCCTCGGGAAGCGGGAAATCCTCGCTCCTTCGCATCCTCGCCGCGCTCGAGCCGCCGACGACCGGCAGCGTGCTCGTCGGCGGCCACGACCTGGCGCGATTTCCCGAGAGCCGCCTCCGTGCCATTCGTCGGAACGAGGTCGGCTACGTCTTCCAGCGACCGTCCGACAACTTCGTGTCCTACCTCTCGCTCGACGAGCACGTCGAGCTCGCGCGCGCCCATGTGGATGGCGAGGTGCCCGACTCCGGAGAGCTGCTGGACGCGCTCGGGCTTTCTCACCGCCGCAACCGGATCCCGCGCGAGCTTTCCGGCGGAGAGCAGCAGCGGGCTGCGTTCGCCTGCGCTCTCATGGCCGGCCCGCGGATCATCGTCGCCGACGAGCCGACCGCGGAGCTCGACACCGCGTCGAGCGAGGACCTTCTCCGCGTCGTCCGACGCCTCGTCGACCGCGGCGTGGCCGTCGTGATCGCCACGCACGATCCGAGCGTGATGCGGCAGGCCGACGACGCGCTCGAGCTCGACCACGGCCGCGTGAAGGGCGAAGCGGTATGGGGACGGGCGCCCGCACGAGCGCTTGCGCGCGAGGCCGCGTCGCCGGTGGTCCCCGAGCGGCTCCTCGAGGTGGACGGGGTGACGAAGACCTACCGGCGGGGACCGGAGGAGATCCACGCCGTCGAACACGCAAGCCTCGAGCTCCGTTCCGGCGAGCTGGTCGGCGTGATGGGCCGGTCCGGATCCGGGAAGACCACGCTCCTGAACATGATCGCGGGCTGGGAGCGCCCCGACGCGGGCGAGGTTCGGTTCGTCGGCGGCGGGGCAGCCCGTGCGCCCGGCACTCTCAGCTGGAGTGAGCTCGCCGTGCTACCGCAGAAGTTCGGGCTCGTCGAGGAGCTGACGGTGCGGGAGAACGTCGCGTATCCGGCTCGGCTTGCGCGAGCCGCCGAGACGGCCCAGGCCCGGGTCGAAGAGCTCCTCGCGGAGCTCGGGCTCGACGAGCTCGAGAACCGGTATCCGGCGGAGACGTCCGTGGGCCAGCAGCAGCGAACCGCGCTCGCGCGGGCACTCGCGCTTTCTCCACGTCTTCTGGTCGCGGACGAGCCGACGGGCCACCAGGACGCGGGCTGGGCCGCGGCGGTCTTCGAATCGCTTCGACACGTGGCGGCCGGCGGCACGTGCTGCCTCGTCGCGACGCACAATGAGGAAGCGGCGCCGTACCTGGACGTCATGTACAGGATGACGAACGGACGGCTCGCGCAGGCGTGATTCCCCGCCGAGCGGGGTACGACGCCCCAACGTGAGGTGGAAAAAGGTGGGACGAGGCGACGTCGTCGACCGCCGCGGCGCGGGCGGCGGCTTTCCCATGCCCGGCGGCGCCAAGGGTGGAGTCGGCGGGCTCGGCCTGATCGGCGTCCTCCTCGTCATCCTCCTGCAGAGCGGCGTCCTCGGCGGTGGGGGCAACGGCACGGGGATCGACGTCGATCCGCGCTTTAACCCTCTCCCGCAAACCCCGGGCGCGCAGAGCGGCGAGACGCTTCCGGGCGCTCCCGATCCGGACGCGCGCCTGCGTGACTTCGTCGCATTCGTCGTCGACAACGTGCAGCGCTCGTGGGCGGATTCGTTCGCGAAGGCCGGCCAGACATACGAGCCGACGAAGCTCGTCCTGTTCGAGGGACAAACGCAGTCCGGCTGCGGATCCGCGTCCTCGGCGACCGGCCCGTTCTACTGTCCGCGCGACCGACTCGTCTACCTCGATCTCGGTTTCTTCCGTGAGCTGCGTGACCGGTTCGGCGCCCCCGGCGACTTCGCTCAGGCGTACGTGATCGCGCACGAGTTCGGCCATCACATTCAGTCCATCACGGGCATCTCGGACGACGTGAGAAACGCGCAGCAGGCGGACCCGGGCGAGGCGAACGACCTCTCCGTTCGGCTGGAGCTCCAAGCCGACTGCCTCGCCGGCGTCTGGGGCCATTCGGCCTACGAGCAGAACATCCTCGAGAACGGCGATCTCGAGGAGGGCCTGCAAGCCGCGGCTGCGATCGGCGACGACCGGATCCAGAAGGAAGCGACCGGCCGCATCGACCCGGAAACCTGGACGCACGGCTCATCGGAGCAACGTGTGGAGTGGTTCAAGCGCGGCTTCGAGAAGGGCGACGCGGGAGCCTGCGACAGCTTCAGCGGTGACGTCTAGGATCTCGCGCCGTGGCGGTTTCCGAAGCGAGGATCGCGAACACCGACGATGGGACGGTCGTCGAGTCCGAGGGCTGGTTCGTCCTCAATGCGGCCGAGGCCCGCTGGATGCGGATGTGGACGCGGAACGAGCCGGCCGGCGACTGGCTCGACTTCGAGGCCGCCGAGGCTCCCTTCGCCGAGTACGGGATCAACATCCACGTCCTCCGGCCGGGGCAGCCGAACGGGCTCTACCACGCCGAGAGCGCGCAGGAAGACTTCCTCGTTCTCTCGGGCGAGTGCATCTGCCTGATCGAGGGCGAGGAGCGGCACCTGAAGGCCTGGGACTTCGTGCACTGCCCGCCCGGAACGCACCACATCTTCATCGGAGCCGGCGACGGCCCCTGCGCGATCCTCATGGCGGGCGCGCGCCCTGAGGGAAACACGCCCCACTACCCGGCGGACGAGCTAGCGGCGAAACACGGCGCGTCGGCGCCGGAAGAGACGGATTCGCCGGATGAGGCGTACAGCGAGTGGCAGCGCGAGTACAAACCCGTGCGCGCCGACTGGCCGCCCAGCGCGTAGCTCCCCGGTCGGAATTAGTCGGTCAGCCGGTCGCCGGCAACGGCGAGAGTCACGCCTGCCTGCGGCATCTGCCTCACGTCGGCCGCACGGGTGTAGAGCCGCTCTCGGGCCATGAGGAAGAGCTCGGGGATGATTTCCGCGCGCAGGTCGCCTCCTCCAAATACCCGCACGACCGAGCTCTGCGAGACAACCACCGCGACCGCGTCGGTCGACCGCGAGATCGACGCGGCGGCGGCGTGGCGCGTTCCAAGCCCAGGGAGGAAATTCTCGGGAGCCGAGACGTCGACGTCGATGAACCTTCCCGCCGAGACGAACGTGCCGTCGTCCTCGAGGAGAAAGGCGCCGTCGAGCTGGGCGAACTCCTTGACGGTCTCTCGAAACTCGGGTCGGTCGATCCGGAGGAGCCGCTCGGATGCCCGTAGAGCGGGTCGAGGAGAAGCGGGCGCGACTGCGCGAGGATCTGGTCGACCGCTCCGATCACGAAGAGCGTGCCGACCTTCCGCCCCTCGCGGCCCTCGCGAGCGAGTTCGACCGCGAGCTGGATCACCTCCTCGAGGGTCCGCCGGCGCGCAGCACTGCAGTTCGCGCTTTCGCACACCGGCCCGAAGGTCTCCTCGAGGAATTGCGCGCGCGCGTCCGTGCCCATCAGACAAATGAAACGAAACGGTGTCCGCTGCTAATCCGACACCCTGAATCCTCGGCTTGACATGCTCCATCGCGAGCTTCTCGAGCAGCTTGATGACGCGCGATCTCGTCGTTTTTGCGCGCCGCGGTGGGCGAGGGGTAAGGCGTGGCTACTCAAGAAAACTGAACGAGGGTGGACCCGAGCGAGCCAGCATCAGCCTCTACGAACTCTCGCAATACATGGGCGCTTCCGTCCGGGCGCTCGAGGTGCACTACGCGCACCTCGTCAGGACGCGGAAGGCCGCGCGGGCGAAGCTTGACGGGCACGCCGCGAGATGGCCCGAAGTCACGCCTCTCCTCCATGATCTCGACGACGCGCCCGTTGTCCGCTCGCTGACGCCTCCCGGCTCGCTCGACACGCTCGTCACGCGCATGATCGCCTTCCTCTACATTTACGAGGACCTCTGCGCAGATCTCGAGGCAACGTGGTGGGCGATCAGCTTCGCCGAACTCCTCGATGGGATCGCACCCGGCGCGGGAACACTCTGGCAGCCGCTCGGAGGGTTCGACGCGCCGCCGACAACCGGCGAGCCTCGGCGCGAGCCGCCGGC
>JACCYG010000251.1 GCA_013696595.1 Actinomycetota bacterium
AAAATCACCGCTCAACCGATGGTTTTCGTCAGTTCGTGGCGCGCGCAGTTAGATCAGTTCGGCCCAATCAAAGTCGAACGAGAGCTGGTCGCTGCGATCGAAAACGCGCTTGAACTTCGCACGGAACTCGTCCATGTCGCGGCAGTCCTTCATGATCGCGATCACGCCTCCCAACTGCCGGTGGAGCTTGTCGCGGCCGTATTCGCGAAGCCACTGATGGTGGTTCTGCCTGTAATGGGGCGCCGGGTTGAGCTCGCGCAGCCGCTTCCCAACGTCGCCGTCGATGCTGTCGTAGACGAACTTCATGACGTACTTCCCCCAGCGGATCGGACGATGGCGAGGCGAGTAACGCACGCCCTCCAAAGAAGCTCCAGCTAAGACTTTGAGCGGTTGTGCCAGCGCGCAGCGGCGGCCTTCTTGGCTGCTTCGCGCCTCTGCTCTGGCGTCATCTTGGCCGCTCGCGCCTTGCCACCCTTGAGACCACCTTTGCGACCGAGCGCGACCGCAGCGGGGTCCTTGCCCGCATCCGGGTCAGCCGGCAGCGCTTCGCCGGTGGCTTCGTCGACGAGCTGGCGGGCCAACTCGTTCACGTCCCGCGAGCGTTTGCGGGAGCGGTCAGGCATGGGCTCACCTTACCACTCACGAGCGGGCGACCAGACGGGATCCGTCTACTGGCTGTTCTTGCGGGCGACTCCGTGTACCTGACGGCGCCGCAACCCTAGCGCCGTCATGAACGTCAGCGCCCGATAGACGGACGCGGGAAGCTTCCGGCTCGCCTGCGTGTAGCTGTACCGCCAGGCGCTCGCAACTACCTCGGCGTGTTCGACTGTGTATTCAGCCTCCATGAGCAGGTTACCGAGCAGAAGCGGCGTCCATGTGTACAGATGGTGGTCCTTGTCGTCGACGCGCGGCTTGCGTTGCGCTCGCCAGTCGTCAAGCGGAAGCCAGAGGATGAGTCGGCCGTCCGGTTTCAGCACGCGGCGGAGTTCACGAAGCTCAAGGAGCGGGTGGAGCGTATGTTCAAGCGCGTGGTTAGAGATCACGACATCCGCAGTCTCGTCTGGCAGCTCCGACGTGGCGGCGACCACTGTGAAACCTCGTTCCTGAGCGCGGACACGAGCGGGATCGTTCACCTCGACGCCGATCCGGCGGGCGGCTGACAGCTTCTCAAGCAACGCCCCGGTGCCGCAGCCGAAATCGACCACCGTTTCGCCACCAGAGACATACGGAGCGAACTTCCACAGGTCCAGGACGGCGGACTGCTCTGCCAAGCGGTCCTGGAGCGCGAAATAGTCGCGCCCCTTGCCGCCCGTGAATCGAGAACTCGCCTCGCCCGCCTTTTGCCCAGTCACTCCCGTTCGATTTTTATCAACTCTCAAACTGACCCACTACCGGCATCGGTAGTGCCTCAGTTTGAAATCGTTGGCTGACGCTTCTTGTACGAGCCACACTTGATCGGCGTGGCTTCGGCCGCTTCGAGCAGGTCGATGATGTCCTCGATCTTCCAGACGCGATCCGCCACGCCGGCTGCGACGGCAGGGCTCGTGCCGAGGGTCTGATGCTTGCGGCAGTAGTTGTAGTGCATCGCGTCCAGGCAGACTCGGCGTCAGCCAACTGAGGTGTAGATATCGCTATCGCTGGTGCCGCTGTCACTGATGCCGGCGCCGCGTGTGTCGTCGTCATCGTCCTCCGCGACCATGTCGAGGCGGTCGTCAGCGTCGATCTTTCGCGCGTCCGCACCAACGACGAGCTGCACTGGCAGCAGGTCATCAGATTGCGGCCAGTTGGCCCATACCACGCATGACCCCCCGAACACGAGGATGACGGCGACGATCACAGTTGCCGCCCTACCCATGCTCATCTGTAACGCCTCCTCATATGTACGCCTCCTCAGCGCGGGCCGGGTTCGATGTCGCACGAAGTGTTACCGCAAACGGTGAGACAGCCACTAAGACTGGCGTGAGAATCCCATTCGCGGAATTCAAACTGAGGCACTATCCCCGCATCCACTTTCAAGACCTTCACATACAAGTTGCGTCTCTCCCTGTCGTTGACGAAGATGGCAACAAGATGTCCGAAAAATGTCCGTCCGCGCCGAAATCGGTTGTTGACGGCGACCGGCGCTTGTGGTCGACGTTTCCGCAAGACGGCACGTAGAGCCAGGTTCATCCAACCCGTGCCAACTGGGTCCAACCGCTGGCCTGCCCTGCGGAGGCAGAGGTCGCATGTTCGAATCATGCCGGGCGCATGAGCGCCGCCGCGGAGCGCCTATTCGTAGGGGCGGGGCCTTCCCCGTCCGCGGCCACGCGTCCCTGTCGAAGCGGGCACGCCGGTAGAGTCGCGCGTCTTGACTGCCGCGGACAAACGGCTCGACGCGTACGCGCAGCTGATCGTCGAGGTCGGCGTCAATCTCGAAGAGGGTCAGATGCTCGACCTGACCGCGCATGTCGAGCATGCGCCGCTCGTGCGCGCGATCACCGAAGCCGCCTATCGGGCGGGTGCGCGCTACGTCGACGTCCTGTACGCGGATGCGTGGGTGCGGCGGGCGAAGGTCGAGCACGCCTCCGACGACGTCCTCGGCTGGACGCCGCCCTGGCTTGCGAAGAGAGTCGAAGCCTTCGGCGACCGCGGCGCCATGATCAGGGTGGAGGGCGATCCGGCGCCAGGCCTCCTGGGAGATCTGGACGGCCACCGTGTCGCGCACTCGCGGATGCGCGCGTACACGGAGGAAGAGCTTCGCCTGAAGAACGAGCGCCTGGTCAACTGGACGATCGTCGGCTATCCGACGGAGGGCTGGGCCAGGACCGTGTTCGGCGAGCCTGACGTAGACCGGCTCTGGGACGCGATCGCCAAGACGGTCCGGCTCGACGAGCCCGATCCTGTGGAAGCGTGGCGCGCACACGTCGAGCGGCTGCGCGCGCGGGCGCGTGCGCTGAACGCGCTGGAGCTCGACGCCGTTCGCTTCCAGGGTCCTGGGACCGACCTCACTGTCGGCCTCCTGTCGCAATCTCGCTGGGGCGGGGCGGCGGAGCAAACGGTGTGGGGGCGGCCGCATGTCCCGAATGTGCCGACCGAGGAGGTCTTCACGACACCGGATGCGCGGCGGACCGAGGGTATCGTCCGTTCGACGAGACCGCTTGCCGTGCAGGGAGCGATCGTGCGCGATCTCGAGATGCGGTTCGAAGGCGGTCGCGCTTCGGACGTCCGCGCGACCGAGGGCGCAGACGTCGTGCGAGGCCAGATGGAGTTCGACGATGGCGCGGCCATGCTCGGCGAGGTGGCGCTCGTCGACCGCTCGTCCCGCGTCGGGCGAACCGGTGTGACCTTCTTCTCCACGCTGTACGACGAGAACGCGACGTCGCACATCGCCTACGGCCAAGGGCTCCTCCGGGGCATCGAAGGGGCGGAGCGGGTCGAGGGCATCTCGCAGTCCGCGATCCACACGGATTTCATGATCGGCGGGCCCGAAATCGCCGTCGACGGCCTCGCGCGCGACGGGCGCGTCGTCCCGATCATCCGTGAGGACGTCTGGCAGCTCTCCGAGAGCTAGTCCTCGACCGCGATCCAGATCGCTTCGTCGCGAAGCTCGGCGGGGTACCGCTTGGCGGCGTGGGCGCCGGCGAGACAGGCGCCCGTCGAGAGGTCGAACCTCCACCCGTGGAATGCACACGCCAGGACCGAGCCGAGCACCTCGCCTTCGACGAGCGGGTTCCCTTCGTGCGGACACGCGTTCTCGAAGGCGTGGACACTCCCGTCGACGAGGAACAGGGCGACCTCCCGACCGTCGACGTCGACGACTGCGCGACCGCTCTCGAGCGCCTGGACCGGAACGCTGTGCCAGTGCGCCATGCTCCCTAGACTAGCCCGGCGTGGCCCTTCTCCTGCGTGAATCCGAAGTCGAAGAGCTCCTCTCGCCCGCCGACGCGGTCGAGGCGGTCGAGGGCTGCTTCGCCCGGCTCGCGCGGGGCGCCGTCGAGAACCGTCCCCGCTTCCGCCTCGGGCTCGAGGACGGCCTCTTGCACGTTCTGGCCGCGGCGGACCTCGAGCTCGGCGTCGCGGGTCACAAGACCTACGGGACTTTTCGCGAGGGAGCGCGCTTCGTCGTTCTCCTCTTCGCTGCCGACCGCCCCGAGCTCCTGGCGGTCGTCGAGGCGGATCGGCTCGGCCAGCGCCGGACGGGCGCGGCGAGCGCCGTCGCGGCGAAATACCTGGCGCGCCCCGACGCGCGCACCCTCGGGGTGATCGGCTGCGGCTGGCAGGCCGAGAGCCAAATCGAGGCGATCCGCGCCGCGCTCCCTGCGATCGAGCACGTCGTCGTCTACTGCAGGACGGATGAGCGCAAGCGTGACTTCTGTGAGCGTCTCGGCGCCGAGCCCGGAGAGTGGTACCGCGATGCGGCCGAGCAGGACATCGTCGTGACGGCGACGAGCTCGCGCGATCCGGTTTTACGCGGCGAATGGCTCAAGCCCGGCGCGCTCGTCTGTGCGATCGGCGCGAACCGGATCGAAGCACGCGAGCTCGACAACGCGGTCGTCGAGCGTGCGGCCTTCGTCTGCTGCGACTCGAAGGAGCAGGCGCGGATCGAGGCGGGCGACATCGTGGAGCCCGTCGAGCGGGGCGTCCTCGACTGGCTCGAGGTGCACGAGCTTGCCGAGGTCGTCGGCGGCGAGGTTCCCGGGCGGCAGAAGGACGAAGACATCGTCCTCTTCAAGAGCCTCGGGATCGCGGCCGAAGATCTCGCCGTCGCGAAACTCGTGCTCGACCGCGCCGAGGCACGCGGCCTCGGCACACAGCTCTAATCGAGCTCCTCGGCCAGGAGGTCGAGGAGGAGCCCGTCGCGCCACTTTCCCTCGGGCCCGCGCTCATACCGCCGCATAACGCCGACGCGCTTGAAACCGACACGCTCGTAGCACCGGATCGCGAGCGTGTTCTCGGCAGCCGGATCGATGATGAGACGGTGATGACCGCGCTCGCGGACCAGGTAGCGGGCCAGCGTCCGAACCGTGTCCGTTCCGAGGCCCCGGCCCTGCCACGGCGCGCCGAGGAACAGGTCCATGCCGGCGTGGCGATAGTCGGGCTCCGTCTCCTCGTAGTACTGCGCGAGCCCGATCACCTCGCCGTCGAGCGTCACGGCGAAACTCAGCGACAGTTCCTCGTGAACATCCTCCGCCGTTACGTTCGGCCACCACTTGGAAACCGACGGATCGCTTGCAAGCGCGACCACCTGCGAAACGTCTTGTTCAGTGAGCGGACGAAGGATGACGCGCTCCCCCGGGAGCTCATCCGCGCGCTTGGCCGTCACCGCGGTTCAGGTGCGTTGAACGCGCTCGCGCGCGGCCGCCGCGGTGTCCTCGCCGATCGCGCGGATCACCTCGGGGCGCTCGAGCAGGCGCAGCCGCTGCTCGTCGGAACAACGGTTCTTCAGGTATGGGTCGTCGAGAATCTCTTCGAGCGAGCGCCCCATCCGGTGCTCGCGGACGATGTACGCGGCCAGCGACTCCTCCTTCGAGATCGAGCCGCGTCGCGCCTCTTCCTCGGGCTCGTCCCCTTTGCCGAAGATGCGGCGGAAGAAGCTCACGGCTGCGATTGTATCCTTGTCGCGTGGCTCAGGAGCCTGGCGCGATGCGCTTCGCCGAGCGCGTCCTCCACGGAATCGGTGAGGACGGGACGCGCGATGAGATCGTGATCTGGATCGAGCGCCGGCCGGGAGCTGTCTGGGCGGTCGGAAGGGCGATCAACGCGAACCAACGCGCATCGATCAAGCCGCGCGCGGACGACTACGTCTTCGAGGGCTATGAGCTCGGCGACGCGCTCGAGGCCGCGAACGGCGCGCTGAGCGACGACCTCGAGATCTCCCACGAGGAGGGTGTGAACGAGGACGTGCAGCCGTTCGAAGAAGAGGAGCTGCTGAAGCCCCTCGAACGCTGGTTCTTCGGCCACTAATCGAAGCGCACGGGCTTGGCCGGTGCGCTTCACTCGTTCCGTCTGACTCCTTGAGAAGGGGGCTCACGGGGGAAAACCTGGTTTCCCCCGTGCTTCTAGGCAACGCCGATTTGACCAGCGAGCTCGCGCGAAATTGCGTGCTCGTCGCCGCCCACGCTGATCGTGAGCGGACCGCCGAAGGGCTCGCTGCGTCCCATCGTCACGCGCCGTCCGGGGACTAGGGCGAGCTC
>JACCYG010000252.1 GCA_013696595.1 Actinomycetota bacterium
CGACCCTCGCGACAGGACGGGCGCCTCCGGCGCCGGAGGCTATCTGGTGATGGCAGTCGTCCTCGGGACCACCGGAGCCGCGGCCTTTCTCCTCATCCGAAGCTGGCGGCGGCGGCGCAGCGCGCGCGAGGAGGCGGAGGACGAGCTCGAAGAGGAGGAGACCGGCCCATCGGCGGGGCTCGAGCGTCTCCTCGTCTCGCTCATGGCGTACGTGCTCGTGGCAGTCATCGCCGTCGCGTTCTTTCTCGTCATCCGGCAGGCCGATCGCTGGCTGCCGGACGGAAGCGGAGCCTCGCCGACCGCGACGACGGAGGAGAGCGCCGGGGTCCGCTCGGGGGGCGGTTCCCGCGCCGATCTCACGTGGTGGCTCACCGCCGCGCTTCTCCTGCTCGCGGCGGGTGCGGCGACGGCAGGGCTCTGGACACCTGCCCGTCGCCGTCGGCGGCGACATCTCTCCGGCCTCGGGCACGACGGGTCAGACGGACCAAACGCGCTCGTCGCGCTTGTCGAGGAGACCGTCGACGACCTCCGTGCAGAGCACGACGCACGCAGGGCGATCATCGCCGCATACGCCCGCATGGAGCGTGGACTCGCTCGGAAGGGCGTCCCGCGGAGGGCGTGGGAAGCTCCGGTCGAATATCTCGGGCGCGTCCTCCGCGAGCTACGGGCCGACTCCGGCCACGTCCGGCGGCTGACGAGCCTGTTCGAGCACGCGAAGTTCAGCCGCGAGGAGATGCCGACCGGCGCGAAAGGCGAAGCGATCGACTGCCTCCTCGCGATTCGCAGCGACGTGCGCGAAGCCGAATGAGGAACGTGCCGCGCCTCCCGGCCGGTGTCGCGCTAGGCGCAAGCGCCGGCCTCCTCGCGGCGCTCCTGCTCGCACCGGGAGGTCGCACTGCTGCCGCAGGCGCGTACTTCCTGGCGCTCGGCGTCGTCGCACTGACGTACCTCGCCCGCATGGTTCTGCGCGCCTCGCCCGGCCGCCGCTCGGAGTTCGAGCGCGCGCTGCGCCACTCACAGCAAGTGCCCGAGCGGCTCCGCGAGCTCACGCGAATCGAGAACGACGTGATTCACGGAACCGAGACGTACGGAGATTTCAGGCGGCGCCTTCAGCCGCTTCTTCGTGAGATCGCGGCCGACCGTCTCGCGGCGCGGCATGGAATCGATCCCGCCCGCGACCCGGAGCAGGCACGCAAGGCGCTCGGCGACGAGACGTGGAACGTTCTTCGCCCGGACGCCGATCCGGCCGAGGCCGCCCGCGGTCTCCCACGGTCGCGGCTGCGCGTCGTCGTCGAACGGCTCGAGGCGTTGTGACCGCGCCGGCGAGCGACGACGTCGCGCGGCTTTCCGAGCACATCCTCGACGAGGTCGAGCGAGCCGTCATCGGAAAGCGGGAGGCGCTCGAGCTGGTCCTGCTCGGGCTCCTCGCGGACGGCCATGTCCTGATCGAGGATTTCCCCGGCCTCGCGAAGACGCTGATCGCACGATCGTTCGCACAGGTCGCCCAACTCGGAACGGCGCGCATCCAGTTCACCCCGGACCTCATGCCCTCCGACATCACGGGTTCTTCGATCTACAACCAGCGAACGGCTGACTTCGAGTTCCGCCCGGGCCCGATCTTCACGAATCTCCTCCTCGCGGACGAGATCAACCGGGCGCCGCCCAAGACACAGGCTGCGCTCCTCGAGGGCATGCAGGAGCGGCAGGTCACTGTCGACGGCACCACCTACCCGCTCGCGCGGCCGTTTCTCGTGCTCGCGACGCAGAACCCGGTCGAGTACGAGGGGACGTATCCGCTGCCCGAGGCGCAGCTCGACCGTTTTCTGCTTCGGGTCGGCATCGGTTACCCGGTCCGCGACGACGAGTGGAGGGTGCTCGAGCAGCGGCAGGAGCGGAAGTCCGACGAGATCGAGCTCGACCCCGTGATCGACGCCCCGACGCTGACCGATCTCCAGCGCGCCGTCGAGGACGTTCACGTGTCGGAGAGCGTCGGGCTCTACATCGTCGATCTCGTGACCGCGACCCGCGAGCACCAGCGCGTGCAGATCGGTGCCAGTCCCCGCGGTTCGCTCGCCGTCCTCAAGCTCGCGCGGTGCAAGGGCGCGGTCGCAGGACGAGCCTTCGTGACCCCGGACGACGTGAAGGCCGTCGCCGTCGCCGCGCTCGCTCACCGGCTCACATTGCGACCCGAGGTCTGGGTGCAGCGGATCCGCCGCGAGGACGTCGTCCAGGACTGTCTCGAGAGCGTCCCCACGCCTGCGGCCGAGGACCTCGAGCCCGCCCGCGAGTGACCGCGCTCGGCTCGCCGAAGCTCTCGGCGTACGTCGTTCTCGCCACCACGGGTCTGGCGGGCTCGCTCGCGCTCGGCCTTCCGGAGCT
>JACCYG010000278.1 GCA_013696595.1 Actinomycetota bacterium
GTTGAGCGCCACGAGCAGGCCGGCCGGCGAGGCCCCCATCGCCGCGAGGTCGCTCAGGTTGACGGCGGCGGCCTTGTAGCCAAGGTCGCGCCAGGACGTCCACTCGAGCCGAAAGTGAACGCCTTCGACGAGCGTGTCCTGCGTGACCACGATGCCCTCGTGGAAGACGGCGGCGTCGTCTCCGATCCCGTGGGCAAGTCCCCGTTGCTCCAGCTCCCGCAGGAGCCCGAATTCACCGAGCTCGGAGAGGCGCAAGCCCGAAGACGTCGACGGGGCCGGAGCCCGACCCGAGCTCCGACAGGCCGGCCCGCACGGCCTCCGAGGCGATCTGAGCGGCACCGCGCGAGGCTTCCTCGAGCGACTCGCCACGGGCAAGGAGCGCGCAGAGGCTCGCCGAGTGGGTGCACCCGGCACCGTGCGTCGCTTCTTCGCCGTACCGCTCGACCACGATCGGCACGTGGCGCTCGCCGTCGAAGAGCCAGTCGACGGCCTCGGTGCCGTGGCCCCCGGTCACGACGACCGCGGGCGCGCCGAGAGCGTGAATCGCCTCGGCGAGCTCCTCGCGGTTCGCCTCGTCCGCGTACGGGACTCCCGCGAGCGCGCAGGCCTCATGGAGGTTCGGCGTGACGACGGTCGCGAGCGGAAGCAGGCGCGCGACGAGGACTTCGACGGCGTCCTCCTGCAGGAGCTTCGCTCCTGACGCCGCGACCAGCACCGGGTCGACGACGAGCGGAACCGTGCGCTGGTCGAAAAAGTCCGCCACGGTCTCGATGATCCGGGCGCTGAAGAGCATCCCGCTCTTCGCCGCGTCGACGCCGATGTCGTCGAAGACGGCCTCGAGCTCGGCCTGGATGAACTCGGGAGGCGCCTCGAGGACGGCCGTGACTTCGCGGGTGTTCTGGGCTGTCAGGGCGACGATCGCGCTCATCCCGTGGCAGCCGAGGTGTGCGAACGCCTTCAGGTCGCCCTGAATCCCGGCGCCTCCGCCGGAGTCGGAACTCGCCACGGTGAGGCAGCGGGGAACCACGGGCCCCGAGGCTACCATCGGCCTCGATGGCGACCCTCGCCAGCCCCTTCGACGAGCTCCTAACGGGCGAGGAGATCGCCTATCTGACTGAGGTTCCGGCGCGCGAGGCAAAGCGCGTCTCGCTTCCTGACGATCTCCACCCGCGCCTGGCCGAGGCACTGGCCGCTCGTGGCCTCGACGCCCTGTACACCCATCAGGAAGAAGCGTTCGCCGCCGCTCGTCACGGCGAGCACGTCATGGTCTCGACGGGGACGGCGAGCGGGAAGACGCTCGCGTTCAACCTTCCGGTTTTGAACGCCCTGGCGGCTGACCCGAAGCTGCGCGCCCTGTACCTCTATCCGACCAAGGCGCTCGCGCAGGATCAGGCTCGCTCGCTCGGGGCCTACCGCCTCCCGCGCCTTCGGCCGGCGATCTATGACGGAGACACCGAGTCCGAGCGCCGCTGGCAGATTCGCAAGTGGGCGAACCTGATACTCACGAATCCCGACATGCTCCACGTCGGCGTGTTGCCTCATCACGATCGATGGGGCGACGTCCTCCAGAATCTCCGCTACGTCGTCGTGGACGAGGCACATGTGTACCGCGGCGTATTCGGCTCACATGTCGGAAACGTGCTGCGGCGACTGCGACGGACCGCCCGGATCTACGGTGCCGACCCGCAGTTCCTGCTCGCTTCGGCCACGATCGCGAACCCCGGCGAGCAGGCTCGCGCTCTCCTCGGCCTCGAGGTAACCGTGGTCGCAGAGGACGGCGCGCCACGGGCTGACCGAACCGTGGCCTTCTGGAACCCCCCGCTTCTCGACGAGGACCTCGGCGTGCGAGCAAGCCCGCTCGGAGAGGCCGCGCGGCTCCTCGCCGAGCTCGTCTCGCGGGGGCTCCGCACGATCTGCTTCGCGAAGAGCCGGCGCGCGGCCGAGCTCATCCACCGATTCACGTCCGAGCGAGTTGGGGCGGAGCTCGCGGCCAGGCTTTCGCCTTACCGGGGTGGCTACACGCCGGCGCAGCGGCGCGAGATCGAGCGGCGGCTCATGGAGGGCGAGCTGCTCGGCGTAACCGCCACGGACGCGCTCGAGCTCGGTATCGACGTGGGCCTTCTCGATTGCGCCATCTCCGTCGGCTTCCCCGGGACGGTCGCGAGCCTGCGCCAGCAATGGGGCCGCGCGGGGCGTCGAAGTCAAGGCTTAGCGGTTCTCATCGCGAGCGAGGATGCGCTCGATCAGTTCTTTATGCGTGAGCCCGAGGCGCTCATGGACCGGCGCGTGGAAGCGGCCATTCTCGACCACGCGAACGCGCGCGTCCTGGACGGCCACGTCCGCGCAGCGGCCTTCGAGGCGCCGATCGACGCCCGCGATGTCGAGACGCTCGGGCCGGAGGCACTCGAGCGCGCCGAAGCGCTGGCGGAGGCGGGTGACCTTAAGCGAACCCCCGCCGGCTACGTGTGGGCAGGCCGCGACTATCCTGCCGCGCGGGTGCCGCTGCGCTCGTCGAGCCCGGAATCCTTCGCGGTGATCGAGGCGACGACGGGGTCGGTGCTCGGGATGGTCGAGCGCGAGCGCGCCTACTCGACCGTGCACGAAGGCGCGATCTACCTCCACCTCGGCGAGTCCTACCGCGTGCTTGC
>JACCYG010000151.1 GCA_013696595.1 Actinomycetota bacterium
GCGACGTAGGTCGGCATCGTCTCGTCGTTGGGCGGTGTCCCAGTTTCCTTCGCCAGATGGCTGACGAGGATGCCCGGCATCATGATCCCGATCAGGGCGCCCGGGACGAAGATGACCCACATCTCGAGGGTCAGGAAGCGGTACCACCGCTTCCACCGGCGCGCGTTCTCGTCGGTTTCGGGGAACGTCGTGCCGACCGGGTCGATCGCGACGTCGCCCTCCTCTGCACGCGCGAGAAGGCCTGGGATGAACCCGGTCTTGCTGCCCATCCCGTAGCCCTTGTCGCGGTAGTAGTTCATGAACACGTAGTTCAGGCCGGACGCCATCGCGGCGAAGCCCGCCACGCGGCCGATCTCCGTCGCCGAGGTCCCCTCCGGCGGAAGCGCGGGCCGGAAAAGCCCCTCGAGGCCGTCGAGCCAGGCCTCTCCGGACGCGATGAACGCCGTGAAGACGACGAGCGTGATGAGGATGAACGCGACGATCAGCCAGTTCACAAGCTCGAGCGTGCGCGAGATCTTCCGCCCGAAGAGCGTGATCGTGAAGACGACGCCGATCAGGAGCACGGCGAGCCAGCGCGTCGTGTTCAAGTCGCCCTCGCCCGGGATGTCGCCCGTCAACGCCGTAAAGAGGCTCGCCCCGGCTGCCGACGCCCACCCGCCGGTGATGAAGGCGAGGTAGAAGAGCACGATCGCGAGAATCGTGCCGACGTAGGCCCCCGCCGGGATCCGGCCGAACCCGAGGGCCGGCACCTCCCCGGTCGCAAGCACGTAGCGGCCGATCTCGACGTTGTAGAACGCCTGCAGCAGGATCGAGAGCAGGATCACGAATCCGATCCCGATCCAACCCTTGGTGCCGATCGCAAGCGGCCCGAGCAGCCACTCGCCGCTCCCGATCGAGAGGCCGAGCGCGATCAGGCTCGGCCCGACCACGAGCGTCACGATCTGCTTGAAACCGAGGTGCGGCGCATTGAACACCGCTTCCGGCTCGGGAAGATCGTCAACCTTGAGCGGCGGACGGTTCGCCCCGAGCTCGTACCCTCCGCCTCGGCCCGCAACCTCTTCGTACGTTGCCATTCCGACCTCCCCCGTCTGGACGCCTACGGTAAGAGCGGCGACAGGATCTACCGCCGGTTCGAATGTGTCAATACCGACTACCCGCGACGCCAAACTTCCGGGTTGACGACATTCGGGGGGATCTGACGTTCCAGTAGCACGCTTTCCAGCGCTTGCGCGCAAAGCATCCCCATCGCCTCCCGCGCCTCCGCCGTGGCGCTGCCGAGATGCGGCGCCAGCACGACGTTTTCGAGCTCGAGGAGGCCCGCCGTCACCTCTGGCTCACGCTCGAAGACGTCAAGGGCGGCGCCGGCGATCTCGCCCGCGGGGAGCGCGACGGCCAGCGCAGCCTCGTCCACGAGCGGGCCCCGAGCCGTGTTGACGAGGAACGCGTGGGGTCGCATGGCTCGCAGCGCCGCGCGCCCGATCAGGTGGTGAGTCTCCGGCGTGAGCGGACAGTGGAGGCTCACGGCGTCGCTCGACTCGAGCAGCCGCTGGAGGGGCAGCCATTCGAGGGCAACGTCGAGTCTCGGGCCGCTTCCGTTCGTGTAGACGACGCGCATGCCGAACGCCTGCGCAAGCCTTGCGACGGCGGTTCCGATCCGGCCCAGCCCGACGATTCCGAGCGTGCGGCCGTCGAGGCCGCTGCCGAGCATGAAGGTCGGCGCCCAGGACCATTCGCCGCCACGCCGGACGAATCGGTCTCCGGCCGCAATTCGGCGCGCGAGACCGAGAAGAAGCGCCAACGTGAACTCGGCCGTCGCCTCCGTCAGAACGTCAGGCGTGTTTGTGACCACGATGCCGCGTCGTGTGGCCGCCTCGACGTCCACCGTGTCGTAGCCGGCCGCGTAATGCGCGACGACGCGAAGGTCAGCGCCTGCCGCAGCGAGCAACTCGTCGTCCACGTTGTCGGTCAGCATCGTCACCAGGCCGTGTGAGCCCGTGGCGGCGGCGAGAAGCTCGCTCCGCGCAGGCGGAGGCTCCGCGTCGTGGATCGTGACCTCGAAGAGATCCTCGAGCCTGGCCCGAACCCGAGCAGGAACGCGACGAGAGACGTAGACAGGCGGTTTCACAGGAGAAAATCTACGGACCGGCGGGCGGGGCAAGCCCCGCCTACGCCCGGCGCTCGTCCCCGGCCCTGGCAAGGGGCGGTATGCTTCAAAAAATGAAGCAACGGACCGCGCACCCCTATCGCGACCTCGACGTCATCGACGCCCGCGGCCCACGTTTCAACCAGGCGACGATCGGCATTCTCGCTCTCGCCTCCTTCGCGACCGGCTGGTGGCCGCTCCTCGCGATCCTTGCCGCGCAGCTCGCGGTGGGGCTCGTGTTCGGGCGGAGGTACTGCCTTCCCTGCCTCGTCTACTTCGAGCTCGTCCAGCCGCGCTTTGGCGAGGGCCCGCTCGAGGACGCACGACCGCCACGTTTCGCGAACATCCTCGGCGCGGTCGTCCTCGGCGCCGCGTCGCTCGCCCATGTGATCGGGCTCTCCACGATCGGCTGGGCGCTGGGGCTCCTCGTAGCCGGACTGGCGCTCCTCGCCGCGGTCACCGGGATCTGTATCGGGTGCGAGCTGTATCGCCTCTCGGCGCACCGGCGCGGCATCCGTTCGCATCGGCTCGACGAGGTCGAGCTCTCGGAGCTCGGCGTGGCACCCGACGGCGACATGGTCGTCCAGTTCACACACCCGCTCTGCACGGACTGCCGCACGCTCGAGAAGCGGCTTCGCTCGGAGGGTCGGCGGGTCGTCACGGTCGACGTCTCGAAGCGCCCGGAGCTCGCGCGCAAGTACGGCGTGGCGCTCGTCCCGACGGCTGTCGCCGTCCGCGCAGGCGGCCG
>JACCYG010000363.1 GCA_013696595.1 Actinomycetota bacterium
GTCGTCCGGCGCCGACCGCTTGGCGTAATCGCGGCGATCACCCCCTGGAACGTCCCGCTCATCACCCCGGCATGGAAATGGCTGCCGGCCCTCGTCGCCGGGAACACCGTCGTCTGGAAGCCGTCCGAGCTCGCCAGCGGGGTCGCGTTCGCCGCGAAGGTGCGACTCGAGGAGGCGGGCATCCCCCCTGGCGTCCTCGAGGTTCTGCCCGGCGGGCCCGCGACCGCCCGCACGCTTTGCGAGCACCCTGCCGTGGCCGCCGTTCACTTCACCGGCTCCACGAAGGCGGGGAAGGCGATCGCCGCTATCACCTCGGTCAGCCTCAAGCGCTGCGCGCTCGAGCTGGGCGGGTTGAACTTCGCGCTCGTCTTCGCGGACGCCGACCTCGAGGCTGCGGCCGACTCGATCACGGCGGCCGCGACTTCGATCAACGGGCAGAAGTGCACCGCGACGCGGCGCGTCCTCGTCGAGCGCACAGTCGCTGACGAACTCGTCTCGCTTCTGTCGGAGCGATACGAGAGCCTCGTCGCCGGCGATCCGGCCGAGGAGGCGACGACGCTCGGGCCCCTGATCACACCGGCTGCACGCGACGCGGCCGAGCGTGAGGTCGACCGCGCCGCGAGCGCGGGCGCACGTGTCGTCGCGCGCTCGCCGCACGCTTCGGGCGAGGGGGTCGACCCAGCCGGCTTCTTCCGGGCGACTCTTCTCGCCAGCCTCGCGCCGGACGACCCTCTCCGCGGCCGCGAGCTTTTCGCGCCGGTTCTCTCGGTCGATTCGTTCGACGAGCGCGAGGAGGCTTGGCGGGCGGCGAACGAGAGCCCCTACGGCCTCACGGGCGCGGTGTACACGACCGATCCGGACACCGCGGCGGTCACGTGCGAACGAGTTCGCACCGGGATCCTCGCCGTCAACGGGCGAAGCGACGCGGTCGAGCTCGAGGCGCCGTTCGGCGGCGTGAAGGAGTCTGGAAACGGCTTCCGGGAGGGCGGCACGTATATCTACGACTCCCTGACCGAGCTGCAGGCCGTCTACGGGCAGGAGTCGGCCGCGTGAGCCTCGACGCGCTCGAGCAGCGCGTCGCCGACGAGATCGGACGCGGGTCGGACGAGCTCGTTGCGCTCGCCGGAGATCTCGTCCGCTTCGATACGACCACCCGCGTCGGCGTCGACGACCCACCCCGCCAGGAGGCCGCTCTCCAGCAGTACCTCGCATCCCGACTGAGCGCCGCGGGCGCCGCTTGCGACCTCTGGGAGCCCACCCCCGACGAGGTTCCGCCGAGCAAGATCGTGCCCCCCGGGCTTCGGTTCGACGGCCGCCCTCAACTCGCCGGACGGTTCGCGGCTGCCGGCGAAGGGCGAAGCCTTCTCCTGAACGGGCACATCGACGTCGTCTCCCCCGAGCCGTGCGATCGTTGGACGAACGACCCGAACGAGCCCGTCGTTCGCGACGGAAAGCTCTACGGGCGCGGGTCCTGCGACATGAAAGGAGGCGTCGCGGCGATGGTGTTCGCCGCAGAGATCCTCGCGCGCCTCGGCGTCCGCCTCGCCGGCGACCTCGTCGTCTGCACGGTGACGGAGGAGGAATCGACCGGGGCCGGCGGGGTGGCCGCAGTCGCGCACGGCGTCCGCGCCGACGCGGGAATCGTGACGGAGGCTTCCGACTTCGACGTCTGGATTGCCTGCCGGGGGAGCATCATCCCGACGATCACGGTGCTCGGCAGGCCCGGACACGCCGGCAAGCCGCATCCCCACTGGCGGGCAGGCGGAGCGGTCAACGCGATCGAAAAGGCGACGGTGGTGATGGACGCGCTGCGCCGGCTCCAGGACGACTGGCGCGGGCGTCCTGACCAGGAGCACGCGTTCCTCTCACCCGGCGACATCGTCCCCGTGGTGATCGCAGGCGGGGAATGGATCGTCAGCTATCCGGCCTCCTGTCGACTGACGTACCACGTGGGCTACCTACCGGCACACGCAGACCAGGATGGATGGGGGACCGCCGTCGAGCGGGAGCTCATCGAGTGGGTCGAAAAGGCTTCGAGTACCGATTCGTGGCTCGCGGAGAACCTCCCGACGTTCGAATGGGCCCCGGAAGTGCCTTCGGCCGAGATCTCGGCCGACGAGCCGATCGTCCTGGCGATGCATGGGGCCGCCGTCGACGTCGGCCGACCAGGGCGGATCGGCGGGCTGGACAACTGGCACGACGGCGCGACGTTCACGCGCTTCGGCGGCACACCGTGCATCTGCTTCGGGCCGAGCGGCCTCGACGTCGCCCACACGATCGACGAGTACGTCCCGGTCGCCGACCTCGTCCAGTGCTCCCAGGCGGTGGCGGTCGCGGCGATGCGCTTCTGCGGCGTCGCCGCCGCCGACTAGCGCGAGCGCAGAACCGCGCCCGCTTTTCGTCCGGTGGTCAGCTGAGGCGGAGACGGGGCGACCGGTGCGGCCGCCCCGCCTCGCGCGTGGAGGTCAGGCCTCGTCGACCCAGCTCTCGGTCGCCTGCAGGTAATCCGTCGGATGACCCTTGCGATTCTTCACGCTCTTCGCCTCGAGGTTGAAGATATTGAAGAACATCGGAACGCCGACGCCGCCGTCGGCTGCCTGGATGTCTTCCATCTGGGAGATGAGGCCGAGACGCTCCTCGAGGTCGATCGTCGCGTTCGCCTCGCTCAGCAGGGCGAGGAACTCGTCGTTCGTCCAGCGCGTCTCGTTCCAGTTGCCGCTCTTCTCGTCCGGCGGCAGCGCCTCTTTTGTGTAGGCGAGCGCCGCCAACATCGTGTTCAGCGGCCGGTGCGTCCATTGCGTGATGCCGAAGTGGTAGTGGTTCCACTTCGGCCAGTATTCCGTCGCAGGACGCTGGTCGAGCTTGATGTTGATCCCGGCCTCCTTGGCCGCACGCTGGAAGACCTCGGCCATCACTGGCTCGAAGCGGGTGTCGTTCTTGTACGTCATCGTGACCTGCTTCCCGCCCCACTTCTTCCAGACGTCGCTTCCGGCGAGGAGTGCCTTCGCCTTCTCGATGTCCTGCGGCGGAATCTCCTTCTTGACGTAGTCCGGGTCGGCCGGCGCGAAATGCGCGTCGTGACCGAGGTCGACGGCGCCGAAGTAGGCGGTGTTCGCCATCTCTTCTCGCGGCTGCACGAGCTTGAAGGCGTTCCTGACATCGGGGTCCGTGAACGGCTCCATGTCGACGCGCATGCGAATAACGGCGGTTTGAGCGGTCTGGACGCGCTGGAGCTCGAAGTCACTTTTGTCCTTGAAGTGCTGGAAGCCCTCGACGTCCGGGCCGTACATCGAGTCGAGCTGGCCTGAATCGAGCGCGGCGAAGTACGGTGCGCTCTCCGAGCCGAGGTCGGTCCAGACGATTTCATCGAGGAACGGGAGCGGCTTGCCGTCCGGCGCCTTCTGCCAGTAGTCCGGGTTCTTGACGACGTGCGCGCCGCCTCCCACCTTGAACTCCTTGATGATGAAGGGGCCGGTTCCGACCGTTCTCGCGGCGAGGGACTCGCCCTTCTTCAGGTCAGGGGGCTCGTAGCCCTGCTGGAGGATCTGAGCCGGGTAGTGGTAGAGATGCTCCGGCACGGCGATCTGAGGCTCTTTCAGATTCAGCCTCATCGTGTATTGGTCGACCTTCTCCACGCCGTTCAGGTCGAGGTACGGCCCGAGAAGCCCAAGCACGCTGGAGCCAACCTTCGGATCGAACCAGCTCTGGAAGTTCGCGTAGACGTCGTCCATCGTCAGGTCCTTGCCGTCCGTCCACTTGATCCCCTGGCGCAGGTGCAGGGTCCACATGTCAGCCGCGTCGTTGACCTCCCACTTCTCGAGGAGGTACGGGTGCGTGACGTTCTCGGGGTCGGTGATGGTCAGGTACTCGTTCACCTGACGCAGTACATTCGAGCTCTGGACCCAGGAGAGCCGGTGCGGGTGATCGACCTCGATGATCTCGGAGCCGATTCTGTAAGTGCCTCCACGCTTCGCCTTGCCGAGGTCGGCTTCACCGGTTTCCGTCTTCTTCGGCGCTGCGCCTTCGTCGCCCTCGCCGCCGCCGCACGCGGCGAGAAACGTTCCGGCTGCGGTGACGCTCATTCCGAGCAGCGTCGAGTAGCGCATGAACTGGCGACGGTTCATCTTGCCCGTCACGTACTGGTCCTTCACGTGCTCGAGCAACGGATTCCCCTTGGGATCCGGCCGCGGTGGTTCGAGATACCTCACAGTCCCTCCCTACGATGGTGGAGTGCGGAATCTACGCGGTTTCCCCCCGCACTACTAATCAGACGAAACTCGCAAAAGAAAGTTCGGCCCCGCGGGTGATTTGGATTGGAGAGGCTCGACCACTAGCGATAGCGCAGCACAGTGCCGAGCCCGCGTTCGCGGGCGCGCTCGTAGATGACGTGACCGAGGGCGATATCCGTCGTCGCCAGGCCGCGGTGCCAGAAGAGGATCCGCTCATCGTCCGACTCCCGGCCAGGCTTCGCGCCGACGACGACCTCCCCGAGCTCGGCGTGAAGCGTGTCCTCCGTCAAGAGCCCGGCGTCGACGTGCGCGCGGAGCGACCCGAAGCGGCCCGCCTTGCACTGGCCCCAGTCGTCGACGACGACCTTGTCCATGACGGACGTGAGCGAGAGCTCGACGGCGCTCATCGTCCCGTATGGGACCGCGAGCGTCCCGGGCCCGATCCACTCTGTCCTGAGGAGCGGTTCCGGTTCGGGGAGCCGGCTCGCCTCGACGACGATGTCCGCTCCCTGCACTACGTCTTGCCACGTCTCGAGGACGCGGACGGGCTTGCCGAGCGCCTCCTGGAGCCTCGTGCCGAACGCTTCGCGCGACTCTGCCCGCGCGCTCGTGACGCGGATCTCCTCGAAGTCGAAGAGGTGATCGAGCATGGTCACGTTCGAGAACGCGGTGCCGCGCGCGCCGACGTGGCCGAGGACGCGCGAGTCCCTGCGGGCCAGGTGCCGCGCGCCGATGGCCGTCATCGCCCCCGTCCGGCGCTCGGTGATCTCGGTCGCGTCGACGATCGCGCGCGGGACGCCGGTCCGCGGGTCGTAGAGCGTCAGGAGCGCGAGCTCCGAGGGCAGGCCGAGCTTCCAGTTCTCCAGGTAGTCGCCGACGACCTTCACGCCGGCGACGTCGAGCGGCGCCACGTACGCGCGGAGAAGGTTGAAGTGGCCGTGAAACTCCGGATCCGGAACGAGGTGCTCCCGCGGCTCGAGGACGACCTCTCCGTTCCCCTGGGCGCGCAGGGCAGCCTCGACGGCGCCGAGCACGTCTTCAGTCCTGAGCGCGAGCTCCTCGACGTCCGCGCTCGAGACGAACAGGATCTCGATCGGCCGGTCGCTCACCGCTGCGCCGACTCGACCGCGGCTCGAGCCTCGAGCTGCGCCGTCGCCGTCTCGCAAGCGAGCATTTCCCCCGCACGAACGACCCAGCGGGGGAGGAGGAGGCGCGACGCCACAACCGTCTCCTCGGCCCCGTCCGTCAGGCGCCACTCGCCCGGGACGACCTCGAGGAGCGTGATGTCGGCTTCGCGCCCAGGCGCCAGCGAGCCGAGCTCATCCTCGCGCCGAAGGGCCGCGGCGGGGGCGGCCGTCGTCGCGCGGATGATCTCAGCGAGTGGCATGCCGAGATGGAGCAGCTTCGAGAGCGTCGTCGGCTGGTCGAAGACCGGACCGTCGACGTTGTGCGCGTGGATGTCGCTCGAGATCGTCGCCGGCCAGAGTCCCTGCTCCGTCGCGATGCGAGCAACGCGCCAGGCGAAGCTCCCGATCCCGTGACCGAGGTCGAACACGACGCCGCGGTCGCGCGCGGCGAAGACCTCGGGGAACACGCGGCCGCGCTCGTCCAGGACGCCGCCCTCGTTCCCGTGAAAGCAATGCGTAACGACATCGCCAGGCTCGAGCCACGGCAGGAGCCACGTGATCGGGCGCAGCATGTCGATCACGTGGACCATGAGCGGAAGCTCCGCGAGGTCGGCCGCCTTCCGCGCGCGCAGGAGAGCCGACTCCGGATCGGGGCCGGCCATCTGGTAGCCGAGCCTTACCTTGATCCCGGCGACGACGTCCGCGTTCTCCCGCGCGCAGGCGGCCGCATCCTCGGGGACGACCCAGCGGAGATCCTCGAGCTCCCCGGCGTAGGCCGAGATCATCCCGAGGACGCTGACGTTGACGTAGGCGAGCACGCGCGCGCGAGCGGCTTCGATTACGTAGCGGCGAAGACCCGGGAACGTCTGCGCCCCGGCCGAACCCGCGTCGACGGCCGTCGTCACGCCGCGTGAGAGGCAGCGCTCGTCGGGATCGACGCCGTAGTGCGAGACGCCCCGGTACAGGTGCGTGTGCAGGTCGATCAGGCCCGGCACGACGACGAGACCATGAGCATCGAGCGTTCTCTCGGCGTCCGGGACGCTCGGGCCAGGCGAGACGCCTTCGATCCGTCCGTCGCGCACCGTGACGGTCGCCGGGCCGTCGAGCCCGGAGGCCGGATCGATCACGTGACCGCCGACGATTGCGAGGCCGGGCTCGCTCATACAGGTGCGGGTTCCGGTTCTGCCGCCGCCGTCTGTCGCGACGCGAGGTACCGCCCTGCGGGAGCGCCGACGAGCTCGCCCTCGGCGACGAGAAGCTCGCCGCTGCGGATCACGTAGCGGACACGCCCGCGCAGGCGAAAGCCGTCGTACGGCGTGTCGGCGCTGCCGTCGTGGAAGGACGACGCCTCGACCGTCCACTCGGCGTGGGGATCCCACACGACGAGGTCGGCGTCCGCGCCCGGTGCGAGCACACCCTTGGACGGATAGAGGCCGAACCTCCGCGCCGGGCCCGTCGCAACGAGCTCGACGAGCCGCTCGAGCGGGACGCCTCGCTCGTGTCCGAGCGAAAGAAGGACTGGGAGCCGTGCTTCGACGCCGGCGAGCCCGTAGGCGAGGCCGGTGAAGTCGTCTGTCTCCGGCTTCGGCTGGAAGCGGATCTGCGCATGATCGGACCCAATCGTGTCGATCGTGCCGTCGCGAACGGCCGTCCAGAGCGCTTCCACGTGCTCGCGCGCCCGGAGCGGTGGGACAGTGAGGTAGCGCGCGGCATCCGCCCGGTCGTAGACCGACGCGTCGAGCGCAAGGTGGTGCGAGCAAGCCTCGGCCGTGACATCGACCCGCCGCCGGCGGGCCCCGCGAACCGCATCGACACCGCCCTTCGTCGAGATGTGCACCACGTACACGCGCCC